>JALYQH010000076.1 GCA_030855945.1 Pseudomonadota bacterium
AGCGTATTGTGGCTTGAACGCGACCTCGCAACTCGCGATTTAACGGCGCTGCGATCGATTAAATCACTAGGTATTTGGGTTGAAAATGGAGGACCAATGCGTTGGGGCGCAATGATGGACATGGTGCCGATTCAAGAGAATCTCAATTACTTCATCAAAAACTGCCAGTGACCCGTTCGAGAATTCTAGGGCGCAAATTTCGGGGACACAGCAAATTCCGGGGACACTACCAGTTAAACTGATCGGTCCGCCCAACGCCTCCGCGCCTCCGCGCGAACCAAAATCTTCGCGCTCCTTCGACGCTCCCTGCGGCGTCGCTCAGCACAGGCTTCGCGCCTTCGCGTGAAAATCCTGTCCTACACGGTTTCAAAAGCGCATAGGCTCGGCGATGCCCGCTCGGTTCGCCCTTTCCCTGATCAACCCGGAGAAACCGGCCTCCACGCGCCGCACAGTCAACCGAGTCAATTTCACCCCGCCGCGAAATGCTCCGTCACCGTGACCATTGGGACCATTCGCCGGCCACGGTCCCGTCCCTACCCGCTTGCTTCGCCCAAGCTTTTCGCTATAGGGCACGCTCGTTCGCGACGATCCGGCCGCCGCCTCGGAAGATTTCCCGATGAGCTGGGCGCGGAAAGTCGCTTATTTTTTTGTTCAAGTCGAGGTGAGCCGAGATGGCCGTCCCTAAAAGAAAAACGTCGCCTTCGAAGCGCAACATGCGCCGCAGCCACCACGCATTGAAGGTGCCGTCCTTCCAGGAATGCACCAATTGCGGCGAACTCAGGATTCCGCACAATCTGTGCGCCGCCTGCGGCCACTATAACGGCCGCGAGGTCGTTTCCTCCGAGGCCTGAGTCCCATCGCGCCCGCGGGCACCCCACGGATGGACGTGAGCCCCCGCTTGGCCGACCCGCGCATCGCGATCGACGCCATGGGCGGGGACGTCGGCCCGGCGGTGATGATCGCCGGAATGGCGCGCGCGCGGCGTAAGGACCGCGCCTTGCGGTTCGACGTTTTCGGCGACGAAAGCAGGATCGCGCCCGAGCTGGCCAAGCACCGCCCCCTCGCCGACGCGGTTACCGTCCACCACGCTACTGACGCGATCGAGGCCAGCGAAAAGCCGAGCCAGGCGATTCGCCGCGCCAAGACCACCTCGATGGGCCTCGCGATCAACGCCGTGAAGCAAGGCACCGCCCACGCCGCTCTGTCGGCCGGCAACACCGGCGCGATGATGGCGATGGCCAAGCTCGCGCTGCGCACCATGCCGGGCATCGACCGTCCCGCGCTGGCCGCTTTGCTCCCCTCGCTCGGCGCGCACGATCTCGTCATGCTCGACCTTGGCGCCAACACCGAATGCGACGCCCAGAACCTCGTCCAGTTCGCGGTGATGGGCGCGGCTTATTCGCGCACGGTGCTCGGCATCGCCAAGCCGCGGGTCAAATTGCTCAACATCGGCACCGAGGAATTGAAGGGCACCGGCGAACTCAAGGAGGCCGCCGCGCTGCTTCGCGAAGCCTCCTACCTGCCGCTGCGGTTCGACGGCTTCACCGAGGGCGACAAATTGTCGCGCGGCGACATCGACGTCGTCGTCACCGACGGTTTCTCGGGCAATATCGCGCTCAAGACTGCCGAGGGCACCGCGCGCTTCGTCACCGACCTGCTGCGCCGCGCCTTTACCTCATCGCTGCGCTCGAAGGCCGGATTCGCTTTGTCCAAGCCCGCGCTCAACCTGCTCAAGACCCACCTCGACCCCAATAATCACAATGGCGCGGTGTTCCTCGGCCTCAACGGGCTGGTGGTCAAAAGCCACGGCGGCGCCAATTACAAGGGTGTCGCCAACGCCATCGCGGTGGCCGCCTCGATGGTCCGCAACGACATCACCCGCAAGATCGGCGAGGATCTCGACAATTTCCGCGCCCACGCATTCAACGGGGAGGCCGCGGAATGACGCTCCGCTCGGTCATCAAGGGCACCGGCTCGGCGCTGCCCGCTCGCCGGGTCGACAACGCCGAGCTGTGCGAAATGGTCGACACCAGCGACGAGTGGATCGTCGCGCGGACCGGGATTCGCAGCCGCTACATCGCCGGCGACGGGGAGACGACCGCCACGCTGGCGACCGAAGCCGCGCGCCGCGCGCTCGACGCCGCCGGGCTCGTCCCAGCCGATATCGGCCTGATCGTCCTCGCCACCGCGACCCCCGACCAGACCTTTCCGTCGTCGGCGACAAAGGTCCAGGCGGCGCTGGGCATCGACGATTGCATCGCCTTCGACGTCCATGCGGTGTGCACCGGCTTCCTCTACGCGCTGTCGGTGGCGGATTCGATGCTCCGCGGCGGAAGCGCCAAGGCGGCGCTGGTGATCGGCGCGGAGACGTTCAGCCGAATCCTCGACTGGGAGGACCGCACCACCTGCGTGCTGTTCGGCGACGGCGCCGGTGCGCTGGTCCTCGCCGCCGAGGACAGCGAATCGGGGATCCTCGCGACTCGGCTTCACGCCGACGGTCGGCATAATGACATGCTGTTCGTCGATGGCGGGCCGTCGACCACCGGCACCGTCGGCAAGTTGCGCATGAAGGGCCGCGAAGTGTTTCGCCATGCGGTGGTCAACCTCCACGACGTGCTCCGCGAAGTGCTCGACGCATTGGGCTTCGCCCCGGAGGACGTCGACTGGGTCGTCCCGCACCAGGCCAATGCCCGAATCCTCGACGCGACCGCGCGCAAATTGGGCCTTCCGATCGAGAAAGTGATCGTCACGGTCGATCAACATGCCAACACCTCGGCCGCCTCGGTGCCGCTGGCGCTCGACGTCGCGGTGCGCGACGGACGGATCAAGCGCGGCGATCTGATTGTGCTGGAAGCGATGGGCGGCGGATTTACTTGGGGCGCTGCTGCTCTTCGCTATTGAACTAACTGGAAAATCTGGCAAAAGTCGAATTGAAGACAGAAGCGATTTGCGGTAGCGTAACGATTAACGCGTTAACCGAACGAGTCGAAACTTGGGGGCGGAGGTTTTTATGGCGGATGCGGGAGTGGCCCGGTCGAGAGATGGGCTTCATGCGGGCACACTGACTCGCGCGGACCTGTCGGACATCGTGCACAATCGCCTCGGACTATCGCGCGCCGAAAGCGCCGGGGTGGTCGAGAAGGTTCTTTACCACATGTGCCACGGGCTCGCCCAAGGCCAGAACGTCAAGATTTCGGGCTTCGGCAGCTTTATCCTGCGCGACAAGGGTGAGCGGGTCGGGCGCAACCCCAAGACCGGCATCGAAGTGCCGATCGCGCCGCGCCGTGTGATGACTTTCCGCGCCAGCCAGATCATGCGCGACCGGATCGCCAGATAGGCCCCGTGATGGCGGCCGGCGACAAGGCTCCGGACGCCTTCCGCACGATTGGCGAACTCAGCGCCGAGCTCGGCGTCGCGCAGCATATCCTGCGCTATTGGGAAACGAAATTCCCGCAATTGCGCCCGCTCCAGCGCGCCGGCAACCGCCGCTATTACCGCGCCGCCGACGTGACGCTGGCACGGCGAATCCACCGCTTGCTCTACTCGGAAGGCTATACCGTTCGCGGCGTGCAGAAATTGCTCGCCGACCGGAATGTTGAGCCCGAAATCAGCCAGGCGGCCGCGCCCGTCGAACCTAACCGGGCTCCGTCAATCGCCCAGTCGGATATCTCCGCGCAGCGAGGCGGCGTCGAGGTCGAGCGACTGATCGTCCTGCGCGACCGGCTCGCCGCTGCCCTCACCGAATAATTTCGCCCGCACCCGCTGGAGCGCCGCGTCCAGCGTCAGGCGCGACACCATCACCTCGGGCGGAAAAGCGGTCAGCAGCCGCGACGGCAGTGCGCTCGACAGGATGACGAACAGACCCTTGTCGCCCTGCCGCCGGATCAGCCGCCCGAACCCCTGCGCCAGCTTGGCCCGAACCACCCGGTCGTCATAAGCGCTGCCGCCATTGGCCAGCCGCCGCGCCGCATGGAGCACGGTCGGCCGCGGCCACGGCACCCGCTCCATCACCACCAGCCGCAGCGACTCGCCGGGCACGTCGACCCCGTCACGCAGCGCATCGGTGCCGAGCAACGACGAACGCGGATCGTCGCGGAAGATGTCGACCAGCGTCCCGGTATCGATCGGATCGACATGCTGCGCCAGCAGCGGCAGTCCCGCGCGCGCCAGCCGGTCGGCGATCCGCGCATGAACCGCGCGCAGCCGCTGGATCGCGGTGAACAGCCCGAGCGTCCCTCCCCCGGCGGTCTCGATCAGGCGGGCAAAGGCTCCGGACAAGGCGGCGATGTCGCCCCGCGCAATATCGGACACGATCAGCACTTCGGCCTGGCGCGCATAGTCGAACGGGCTTGCCGCTTCGAAATGCATCGTGGGGCCGGCAAGGTGCACTGCGCCGGTCCGCGCTTCGGCGCTCGGCCAGCCGTCGGCGCCGCGCAACGTTGCCGAGGTGACCAGCACTCCGTGCGCGGGTTCGAGCACTGCCCGCGCCAATGGCTTGGTCGGGTCGAGCCAGTGCCGCCGCAACCCGATATCATATTCGCGCCCCTCGACCCGCTCGATCGCGAGCCAATCGACAAAGTCGGGATCGCCAAGCCCTCCGACCCTTGCGACCAGCGCGATCCAGGCGCCAAGCGTCTCGCGCCGCCACGCAAGTCCGCTGATCGCACCCTCGACCCGCGCGCGCGCCTGGCTGTCGAGCCAGTCGGGGGCATCCTCGAGAACCGCCTCGAGCCGCCGCGCCAGCGCCGCCAGCGGCCTTGCCAGTGCTTCGAGCGCACCGGTCGCCGCGCTCGCCGCGGTGATCAGCTTGCCATCGGGATCGGCGAGTTCGGTTTCGAGGCCATAGCCCGCCTCCTGCGCCTTCGACCGCGCATAGACCGTTTCGCGAACCTCCTGAAACAAGGCTTCGAGCGGCCCGAACGGATCTCCCTCGGCCAGCCGTTGTAGCCAGCCGTCGGTGGGCAAAGCGCGGGCCGCCTCGACCGCCGCATCCAGCGCCTGTGAT
>JALYQH010000087.1 GCA_030855945.1 Pseudomonadota bacterium
ACGACATATTGTGGCGCCACGACGACGGCCGGATGACCGACTGGCTCGGCGCCGCCAACGGCGGTTTCCTCGACAATGCCGCCAACGCGTCGGTCTTCGTCCCAACCGACTGGAACGTCCAGTCGCCGGACATCCACTTACTTTGAGGCAAACGCCTAACCCACACTAGCCCAGAAACTCGTCAGTCCCCGGATTGCCAACTCGGTCCGCGCACAATCAGCGCGAGCCGAATCCGTTCATCATCGTCTTGATCGTTCGGAACACGATCAGCGTGTCGAGCCACGGCGAAAAATATTTGATGTAGAAGAAGTCGAACTGAAGCTTCTCATGGACTTCGTCGACGTGCGCCACATGTCCTTGGCTGACCTGCGCCCAGCCGCTGATCCCGGGCCGGACCACGTGGCGATAGCGGTAGAAGGGGATTTCGCCGGTGTACCAGGTCGACAGCACCGCCGCTTCAGGACGCGGGCCGATCCAGCTCATCTCGCCCTTTAGGATGTTGATGATCTGCGGGAGCTCGTCGATCCGCGTGCGGCGCAGGTAGCCGCCGATCCGGGTGATCCGCAAATCCCGGTCGCCGGTCATCGCCGCTGCGCGCTCGTCCTCGTCCGATAGGTCGATCCGCATCGTGCGAAACTTGTAGACGGTGATCGGGCGCCCGGCCTGCCCGATCCGCCGTTGGCGGAACAGCGCGGGCCCTCGGCTGTCGATGCGAATGGCGATGCCGATCGCCACCATCGGCAGCAGCACGAATGGCAGGAGCGCCAGCGCAGCGGCAAAATCGACGACCGCCTTCAAATGAAAATAGCCGCGCGCCGGGACTAGGCTACCGAAGCTATTCTCGGACAAATGCGCGATCTCGACCCGCCCGGTCAGGGACTCGGACAGTTGCTTGACCTGATAGACCATCCGCCCCGCAATCGCAGCGTCGGCCAGGAACGCTTCCCATTCGGGCGGCAGGTCGGCGGTGAAATCGGCAACCACCGCGTCGCAATCGGCGGTGTCGGTCAGGATCGGGTGTCGCAGCACCTTCCAGTCGACTCCGTCGATCCGCTGCAGATGGTCGACCACCCCGTGCGGCACTACCGCGAACCGCCGCCGGATCCGCCGATGCACCGCCAGATCGACAGCGATGATCCACACCAGATGCGCCGCCAGCCCGAGCACCAGGCCAAGCCGGTCGTAGGGCAGCCGCGCCAGCAGCAGCAGCGCCAGGATCACGCCATGCGCGGCGAAGATCGACGGCGCGATCAGCGTCCCCGCCCGCGTTCCAGGGAAGGTTCCCACCGACAGCCGGATCCACGTCGCCAGCACCACCGCGGCGAAATTGGCGGCAAGCGCGACGCGGCTGGTGCGAATGAACTCGGGATCGGGCCACAGCAATTGACGCAGGACATAGGGCGCGAGCACCGCGAACAGGATCGCCCCGAGCAGGGCGAACCGTTGCCGCGTGACGAACGCCTGGCGCGACCGGGTCGCGATAGGGCCCTGGTGAAGCATCCTCAGCCGGGCCGCCGGCGGCGGTTCGGGACGCGGTTCGAAGTAAGGATCATTTCCCTGTTTACGCTCCCCTACGCCGCCATCACATCGCTGCGCCGTTTTTGATCGGGTCAGCCGTCGGTACGCTTCGGCCGGCCGCGGCCGATACCGAAATGGCGCAAACCGGCTCGCTCCGCATCGCGCTGATCATAGATGTTTCGCAAGTCTAGCAAAGCATTACCGCGCATCCGGCTCGAAAGTTCCCGCAGGTCGAGCGCTCGAAATTCATCCCATTCGGTCACGATCACCAGCGCATCGGCATCGTCGGCTGCTGCTCCGGCAGAGGTCGAATAAGTGATCCGCGGAAGCAGCGGTTCGGCCTGCGCGCGCCCGACGGGATCGTAGGCGACCACTTCGGCGCCGCGCTCGACCAGCGCGGTGATTAGCGGAATTGACGGCGCATCGCGCATGTCGTCGGTGTTGGGCTTGAAGGTCAGCCCGAGCACTGCGACGCGCTTGCCTGCAACGCTGCCGCCAAGGGCGCGCTCGACGCGCCCGGCCATCGCCGCCTTGCGGTCGTCATTAACCGCGACGACCATGCCGACGATGCGCTGTTCGACCCCCGCTTCCTCGGCCGCGCGAAGCAGCGCCAGCGTGTCCTTGGGAAAGCAGCTTCCGCCATAGCCGGGGCCTGCGTGCAGGAATTTGGCGCCGATGCGATTGTCGAGCCCGATCCCGCGCGCGAGATCCTGTACATCGGCATCGACCGCTTCGCACAGGTCCGCCATCTCATTGATGAAGCTGATCTTCATCGCCAGAAACGCATTGGCGGCATATTTGGTGAGCTCGGCGGTTCGCCGGCTGGTGAACAGCAAGGGCGCTTTGTTGAGGAACAAAGGCCGGTAGATTTCGGCGAGAACCTCCCGCGTGCGCTCATCCTCGGCGCCGACGAGAATGCGGTCGGGATGCTTGAAGTCGGCGATTGCCGCGCCTTCCCGGAGGAATTCTGGGTTCGACGCGACGGTGCAGCCGGCCGGCGCGCCCTTGCCGCTCAATATCTCGACGATTCGGTCGCCAGTCCCGACTGGAACGGTCGACTTGGTCACAACCACCACCGGATGGTCGAGCGCGCCGGCGAGCTCCTCGATCGCGGCGAAAACGAAGCTTAGGTCGGCATGGCCGTCGCCGCGCCGCGACGGCGTTCCGACCGCGATGAACACTGCTTCCGCACCCTCGAGCGCAGCGGCGAGATCGGTGGTGAAAGCGAGCCGCCCCCGCTCGACGTTGGCGGCGACCAGCGCGTCGAGACCTGGCTCCCAGATCGGCATTTGCCCCGCGAGCAGCGCGTCGATCTTGCTCTGGTCCTTGTCGACGCAGGTCACGTGGTGACCGAAATCCGCGAAACAGGTTCCGGAAACAAGGCCGACATAGCCCGTTCCGATCATCGCGATACGCATGCGTTCTTCCTGCTCAACCAAAAGGGACTGCGCTGTAGCCAGCCCGCCGTGGATAGGCCAGCGCGGCGTCCCGCTACCAACAACAAGGCTTGATGACTCGGCCCTCCATCATGCTATGCCGCCTCCTTGGCGCCAAGCGATGGGAGCGGTCTACCGATGATCGATGAAGTGGTTCGCAGCCCGCGCCATCCCCTCCTCCGCCGGCGCCCGTTGCTCAACGAATGGGGCCAGTTCGCGCTTCGCATGGCGATGTTGCTGGTGCTCCTGGGCTTCATTATCGGGATCCACTGGATCGAGCGCGACAGCTTTCGCGACAATCACGACAATTCGATGAGCTTCGTCGACGTTATTTATTTCACGATGATCAGCGCGACCACCACCGGCTATGGCGACATCGTCCCGATCAGCGACCGGGCACGCCTGTTCGACGCGCTGGTCGTCACGCCGATTCGCATTTTCTTCATCCTGATCCTGGCGGGAACCGCCTATACCTTCGTCATCAAGCGCACTTGGAACCGTTGGCTCATGAACAAGCTTCAGCAAAATCTCACCGGCCACATCATTGTCGCCGGCCACGGCACCAGCGGCTCCGAAGCGGTGCGCGAACTCATCGCGCGCGGCACTCCTTCCCACAACATCGTCGTGATCGACTGCGACGCCGAATCGCTTGCCGACGCCGAGCAGCTCGGCTGCGCGGTCATGCAGGGCGACGCCACCCGCGATACGACGATGACCGCGGTGCGGGTGACCAGGGCCAAGGCACTGATGATTTCGGCCGGCCGCGACGACACGTCGATCCTGATCTGCCTTACCGGTCGCCACCTCGCCCCCGACCTGCCGATCACGGTCGCGGTGCGGGCGAGCGACAATGAGCTTCCGGCGCGGGCCGCGGGCGCGACCTGCGTCATTAACCCGACCAGCTTCGCCGGACTGCTCCTCGCCGGCTCGGCTGATGGCGCCGGGATCGCCGATTATATCGCCGACATGGCCTCGGTGCAGGGCAGCGTCCGCCTCCACGAGCGTCAGATCGAGCCGTTCGAAGTCGGCAAGTCGCTGGCCGACGCCTCGATCGGACTTGGCCTACGAATTCTTCGCGGCACCCGCGCCATCGGCTTCTGGGAAGGAGATGCCGGCAAGCTCGAGCTCGGCGACCGGATCATCGAAGTCGTCCCGGAACATATCTTCCCCAAGATCGCGACTGGCTGATCGCTTTACGCAAAGCGGCGCCGGCCTTCAAACAAGAGCGCCTCGCTTTTGCCGCAGAATCGGGCTAGGGGCGCCGCTTCCCATGGCTACCATCCTCCCCTCCCCGCCGCGTGTCGGCATGGTTTCGCTCGGCTGTCCCAAGGCGCTGGTCGACAGCGAGCGAATCCTGACCAAGCTGCGCGCCGACGGCTATCAGATGTCGCCCGACTATGCCGGCGCGGACGTCGTGCTGGTCAACACCTGCGGCTTCCTCGACAGCGCCAAGGAGGAGAGCCTCGAGGCGATCGGCGAGGCCATCGCCGAGAATGGCCGCGTCGTCGTCACCGGCTGCATGGGCAATGAGGCCGAGGTCATCCGCGCGCGGTTCCCGGGCGTGCTCGCGGTCACTGGGCCGCAGCAATATGAAGCAGTCGTTGCCGCAGTTCACGAGGCCGCGCCGCCAGTCCCCAATGCCTACCTCGACCTCGTTCCCCAAGCGAATATGGGCGCTGGCGTCAAGCTCACCCCGCGCCACTATAGCTATCTGAAAATCTCCGAAGGCTGCAACCATCGCTGCGCCTTCTGCATCATCCCGTCGATCCGCGGCGACCTCGTCAGCCGCCGCCCGGACGCGATCCTGCGCGAAGCCGAGAAGCTCGTCGCCGCCGGCACGAAAGAGCTGCTGGTCATCAGCCAGGACACCAGCGCCTACGGTCTCGACCTCAAGCACGCCGCCTGGCCGTGGAAAGGCGAACCGGTCCGCGCCCACATGACCGATCTCGCCCGCGAGCTTGGCAAATTGGGCGCCTGGGTCCGGCTCCACTACGTCTATCCCTATCCCCACGTCGATCGCGTCATCCCGCTGATGGCCGAGGGGCTGGTACTGCCTTACCTCGACATTCCATTCCAACATGCCTCGCCCAAAATCCTCAAGGCGATGAAGCGCCCGGCCAATGAAGCGCGCGTGCTCGAGCGCATCCATCAGTGGCGCGAAGTCTGCCCCGACATTGCGATCCGTTCTTCGTTCGTTGTCGGCTTCCCAGGCGAGAGTGAGGAGGATTTCCAATATCTGCTCGACTGGTTGACCGAAGCCCGGCTCGATCGCGTCGGCGCCTTCCGCTTCGAGCCGGTCGAGGGCGCCGCCGCCAATGCCCTGCCCGATCCCGTCCCCGACGAGGTCAAGGAAGAGCGTTACGCCCGCATCATGGATCTGACCGCGAGGATCTCGGCCGAAAAGCTCGCCGCCAAGATCGGCCGCACCATCGACGTGCTGATCGACGCGGTGGCGGGCGATGGCGCCACCGGTCGCTCGACGGCCGACGCCCCCGAGATCGACGGCGACGTCCACCTCCGCGATGCCCGCCACCTCGTCCCGGGCGACATCGTCCGCGTGCGGGTCGAGGATGCCGACGAGCACGACCTGTTCGGCGTGTCAGTCGCCGCCTGACGCTCGCTGTAACGCGTCGTTGAGCGAAGTCGGTCGATCCGACCGAAAAGCGGTGGGTCCGGCCTGCCTTCAGCTACAGGAAGAAGTCGCTGGCCTGCCCCTGAACGTTGCCGAGGCTGATGGTGAAGTCGGCCACCCCATCGCCGTCGACGTCGCCCGCGGCATAATGGACACCTCTCTGGACGTAGGTCGCCAACTCCCCGGCGTTTCCGCTGAAATTACTCGCACCGATAAACGTGAACGCCTGGTCCCCGTCAGCCGCGACATTTGCGTCGATACGGCTGAGGTCGATCAGGTCTTCGCCGTGCGAGAAGTCGCTGATCCGGTCGCGCCCGCCAATTTCGGCGATGACGAACCGGTCCTTGCCCGCACCCCCCGTCAGAAGATCATTCCCCGTGCCGCCGAACAGGCGATCAGCCCCGGCGCCACCCCCCAGCGCATCGTCCCCGCCAAGTCCGACCAACACATTGTGCCCGGCATCGCCGAGGATCGTCTGGCCAAACTCGTTCCCGATCAGCTTCAGGCCAGCGGTTGCCGTGAGATCGTGAGCGCGAAGCAATTCCACTTCCATCCCGGCCTGCAGGGATACGCTGATGCTGGCGAATACAGTGTCGATCCCCTCCCCGGCATCTTCGATGACGCGGTCAAGCACATCGTCCACCGTGTAGAGGTCGTCGCCGGTCCCGCCGTACAGGTGGTCGCCGCCGCTGCCGCCGTGCAACACATCGTCGCCGCCCCGGCCGTAGAGGATGTTGGCGCCCGCGTTCCCGGCGACCGTCTGTGCCAGATTATTCCCGGCAAGAGTTATCGCCCGCGTACTGAGAGGGTCGGTCGTCCGCAGCAATTCGATTTCAGCACCGGCAGTAAGATAATAATCGGTAGCCGCATAAACGGCATCAATGCCCGGCCCGAACTCGACGATGTGGTCGTGGGAGCTGTTCCAAAAATCGCGCAGACCCTCGACATAGTATCGGTCGTTGCCGGCGCCCCCGTCGAGCAGGTTTTCGCCGTTCCCACCGTATAACCTGTCGTTACCCAATCCGCCGTAAAGCGTGTCAGACCCATCGCCGCCCAACAAGGTGTCGGCTCCGCTTCCGCCATGGAGGAGGTCGTTGTCATTGCCCCCGTCGATGCGATCGTTGCCGCCCTGACCAAGCAACACATCAAACCCCCCTTGGCCTAGGAGGGTGTCGGAGCCCATTTCCGTCGAAGCGCCGACTGCATGACCAGTGACCGAAAGATTCAGGACGAACGTGCTGCTTGCGTCGAACACACCGGCCTCGGCCGGGCTCGAGGAGGGGCGAATAACGATGTAATACGTCCCGGCAGAGGCTGCTGTATAGTTCAAGTAGGGATCAAAAACGTAGGTTTGACCTGGCGAGCCCAGGCCGCCGCGCGGCTCAAGGCCTCCATCGCTCGTGGCGACAATGTTTCCTTCGGAATCCACCAGGACCGCCGACAAATCTTGCCCGGACCCGATCAGCGCATCAAAGCCAAAGTCTACGTCCACCGTGATCGTCTGTCCGGCGCCGATCGTGATCGCGAAATATTCGGCTTGGCCAAAGGTGCCATCGATCAGGAGCGTGGTATGCGGGATGGAGGCGTTCCCGAACAATGGATTTTCGTTCACGCTCCAGGTGGAACTGTCGTCAACGTTCAACGCGGTGTCGATCGTCCCGTTCGACACGTCGCCCCGCACCACATGGACCGCGCCCCCGTCGCCGATGATTAAATCGTTGCCGTCACCGGCTTGCACCGTGCTCGCGGAAGCGTCTCCAATCACAAAGTCGTCGCCGGCCGTACCGATCAATGGCTCGCCCGTCCGAATAACGCTGATACTCATCACCCACGCCCTTTCGACACATCTCACTGATTAGAGACGATCTTTCGACCAGGCAGCATAGCCAATCCCCTGTTGCGTGCAATGGATCGGGAGGAAAACTCACTTGCTTCTCCCATTTCCCCGCTTTTTGAGGCCGACCTCGTCAGCCGCCTGCACCCGCTTCCTTGAACTCGCGCCCCACATCGCTTAGGCGAATGCCGCGGACCGGGCCCCTCTGGCGATCATTCCTTGATCGTGATGTCGGACCGCATCGAGTTAGCTCGGTGCAGTTCCCTGGCCTTCGGCACTTGCATCGCCGCTACCCGACCATCGCTGCGATGCAAGAGGATGAACATGGACAGTCTGCTGACACTCTTTTCCGACCCCGCGGTCTGGGCCGCGCTGATGACTCTGATCGTGATGGAGATCGTCCTCGGGATCGACAATCTGATCTTCATCTCGATCCTGTCGAATAAGTTGCCCGAGGAGCAGCGTCAGAAAGCGCGCAAGATCGGCATTGCGCTCGCTTTGGTCATGCGGCTCGCCTTGCTGTCGATGATCGCCTGGCTGGTCGGGCTGACCGCACCGGTGTTCGACCTCGGCTTGCAAGGCTCGCCCGGCGCTTACGGCGAGCCGACGTTCGAGACCGCATTTTCGTGGCGCGACCTGATCCTCATCGCCGGCGGGCTGTTCCTGGTTTGGAAGGCGACCACTGAAATCCATCACGTCTCGGATCCCAAGCCCAACCATAATGTGTTCGACACGACCAAGGCCGCCGGGCTGACCTTCGGCTCGGCCATTGCGCAGATTTTGCTGCTCGACCTCGTCTTCTCGATCGACTCGATCCTCACCGCGGTCGGCATGAGCGAACATCTGCCGGTGATGGTGATCGCCGTGATATTCGCGGTGTTGGTGATGCTGCTGGCCGCCGATCCACTTGCCAATTTCATCCAGAACAACCCGACCGTGGTTATGCTCGCGCTCGGCTTCCTGCTGATGATCGGCGCGGTGCTCATCGCGGACGGCTTCGGGGTCCATGTTCCCAAGGGCTATATCTACGCCGCAATGGCCTTCTCGGCCGGGGTCGAAGGCCTCAACATCTGGTCGCGCAAGCGGCGCGAACGGGCAAGCCTCGCCGCGTCGGAAGGCGTGGTCGAGAGCTAACTTCGGCTTTGCCGAGTGAGCTTGCCCTGTTGCCCGCCCTTGCCGTCGGCTAAGGGCGGGCGATGACCGATTTCGCTCCCCTCCTCGCGCCAGACCGCGGCCAGCCCGCGTGCTCGATCCACCTAGTCGACAAGGCCAGCTTCGACGGATGGGCCAAGCGCCAGCCGGCGGCGCGCCGTGCCTTGCTCGAAGCGATGCGCTTCGACGGCAAGACGCCCCATCAATTCGCCTTACTGCCAGGCGATGGCGGGCACGACGCGGTCGCCACCGTTGCCGCGGTCGGCGAGCTATCGCCGTGGTGCCTAGCGCGCCTGGGCGAACAGCTACCGGCCGGCACTTACCGCCTTGCCGAGGGCAGCCCCGGAATTGCCGCGCTCGGCTGGATGCTCGGACAGCACCGCTTCGAGCGCTACAAGTCGGCGCCAGGCCCAGATCGCGGTCCGCGCATCCTGCTCACCGACGAACCCGCCGGAATCGACCGCCTGATCCGGCTTGCCGAGGCGACCACGCTGGTCCGCGACCTCGTCGATACTCCGGCGTCCGACATGGGCCCAGCGGACCTCGAGGCCGCAGCTCGAGCGCTCGCTAAGAAATTTGGCGCCAAGGTCGAGGTGACCCACGGCGACGCGCTCGACACCGGCTTTCCGATGATCGCGGCGGTCGGCCGCGGCGCATCGCGCGACCGCGCTCCGCGGCTGATCGAACTCATCTGGGGCCGCGACGATGCCCCTCGCGTGGCCGTCATCGGCAAGGGCGTGTGTTTCGACAGCGGCGGGCTCGATATCAAGTCGGCCGGCGGCATGCGGTTGATGAAGAAGGACATGGGCGGCGCGGCGCACGCGCTCGCGCTGGCCCGGCTGGTAATGGCCGAACGCTTGCCGGTGCGGCTCCACCTGCTCATCCCCGCGGTCGAGAATAGCGTCTCGGCGACCGCCTTCCGCCCCGGCGACGTGATCGCCTCGCGGCTCGGCCTCCAGGTTGAAATCGACAATACCGATGCGGAGGGGCGGCTCGTGCTCGGCGACGCGTTGACACGCGCCGGCGAGGAAAGTCCCGAGCTGATCTTCGACTTCGCCACGCTCACCGGAGCGGCGCGGGTCGCGCTCGGTCCCGACCTGCCGGCGCTGTTCGTCAATGACGAAACCCTCGCTGCCGATCTGCTCGCTTCGGCCGGCGCGGTCACCGACCCGCTGTGGCGGATGCCGCTGTGGGACGGCTACGACGAAATGCTCAAGTCCGATGTCGCCGACCTCAGCAACGCCGCCGACTCCCCAATGGCTGGCGCGATCACCGCCGCGCTATTCCTGCGAAGGTTCGTCCCCGAGGGCGCCGCCTGGGCGCATTTCGACACCTTCGCGTGGCGCCCGGCCGCCAAAGCAGGACGTCCCAAGGGCGGAGAGGCGATGGGGCTGCGCGCAGCATTCGCGATGCTTCACGCCCGCTTCGCCGCGTAACGGGGCCGCACCGGTCGGCTTAAACGGCGGTTTTTTCGCCGCTTTTAGTTGAAGGGACGAAACTAAACCGGCTTTGTTAAGTTACCCTTTGCACGCGACGAAGGGAGTTTTCAGACCAATGGGCGACGTTTCGCTGTCGGGCTGGATGGGAACGCTGATCGGTTATGTCCGGTCCGGCGCGGCCGATCTGACTAACCGACAGATGGCCTTGTTGATGCTGGTTTACCTCACTCCGGGGCCGCATACGGTGCGTGGCCTTGCACGAATCCTCGGCGTTTCGAAGCCGGTAGTGACACGCGCCTTGAATACCCTGGGCGGCCTCGGCTATCTGCGCCGCGAGAGAGATCAGGACGACCGGCGCAATGTGTTCGTCGTCCGCACCAGCGACGGGACCGAATTTCTTGAAGGCTTCAAGCGCTTCCTCCGGCCCGGCGACGGCCTCGACGGCGGCCGGCCTGCCATCGGACAGCGTGCCGAGCAGCGGCAGCCCGCCTTCGCCCATCGTTGACGGCTTCGCGCTGTCCGGCGTCTCGGCCCTGCCCGACCCCGCCACCAACGCCTACCGCAAGGATCTCGCCGACGTATCGCTCGCCGGCCGAGTCATCGCCTCTCACTACGCCGCGCCGCTGCTGCGCCACATTGTCGCCGACACGCCCCTCCGCGCCGACAGCTCGATCGACTCCGACGTGGTCGGCTCGCTCCGCGCGGGCGAAGAATTCGGCATGCTCGACAATTCGCTCGGCTGGGCGTGGGGCTACGCCGCTCATGGACGCGTCGGCTATGTCCCTTCGGCGGCGGTCGGGGCCTAAACCGGTCTCGATCCGGCATGACCGCGCAAATGCCTGATTGGGGCGGTGGCGATGACCAGCTTTCGTAAGCATTACTTCGTCCGGCCTGACGGCTCGGACGACAATGACGGTTCACGCGAGGACTCGTCCGGTGCGTTTCGCACCATCCAGACGGCAATCGAGGCAGCCTTTTCAGTTTCGACTTTGCCGACGTCCCCGGTGACAATCCACCTTGCTCACGGCGCTTACTTCGGAAGGATTACCGTTTCGGGAGTGATACCGGCACGGCCGGATAAGAATGGTTTCATGATCCTCCTCATCGGCGACGAGGAATATCCGGAGAAAGTGCAACTCGAGTCGGTGGGAGCGGATGCCGTACGCTGTACCGATGGTGCGTCGATACTGGTCGCGGGAATAACCCTGCGGACGCTCCAGGCGGGCAACCTTTTCACCGCCAAGCGCCGAGCAACGATCGCGCATCGCAACTGCATCCTCGGAGCCGCGGCGTCGGAAACGATTTACGCCCACCGTTACGCGGAGGTCTATGCCCTTGGGCCGACGACGGTAATGGGCGGCAGTTCGGCATTCGCGCATGCGACAGCGCGCGCTACCATCAGCTTCTACCACCAGACGATCGTCTTCGGCGAGGGCATCCATTTTTCGACCTACCTATGGGGCGTGAACGACGCGACCGTGAGGTTGGATAAATGCCGGATCATCGGGTGCGCGACAGGCGCCATCGGCGTGCACGTCAACGGGGTTCTCAACGTCATAGAGACCGATGGGGAATGGAGCGGCGGGACGGCGCCGCGGGTGCTCGACGGCGGCGTCATAGCGACCGACCATGCGCTGGCCTCGTCGGGAAAGCTATCCAGGCTGAGGCGGCCGGGGTGGCTCTTGCACCGCCTCCTTGGGCGCTAGGCGGGCGGTAACCCCCCGCTACATTTCCCCCCGCGCGCGGCGGATGGCGTACCATTTGCTGACATTGGCATTATGCTCGGCCAGCGTGTCCGCGAAGACGTGCCCGCCGGTGCCGTCGGCGACGAAGTAGAGCGCCTTGGTCGGCGCCGGGTCGAGCACTGCGGCGATGCTCTCGCGCCCCGGATTGGCGATCGGCCCGTCGGGCAGCCCGACCTCGCGATAGGTATTGTAGCCGGTGATCGCGTCGAGCTCCGACCGCCGGATGCGCCGCCCGAGCGGCTTGCCCTTGGTGATCGGGTAAATCACGGTTGGATCGGCATCGAGCTTCATGCCGATGCGCAGCCGGTTCGAATAGACCCCCGCGACCGTCCGCCGCTCGGACGGCTTGCCGGTTTCCTTCTCGACGATCGAGGCGAGGATCACCGTGCCCCGCGGGCTGGTCACGACGCTGGTCGGCTTGCGCCTGGCCCAAAGCGCCGCCAGTTCCTTGTCCATCGCATCGGTCATCCGCTTCAACACGGCGGCGCGGGTTTCGCCGCGCTGATAGCCATAGCTGTCGGGAAGCACCGATCCTTCGGCGGGAAGCGGAGCCTCGCCGGTCAGCAGCGGGAGCGCGGCAAGCTTCTCCTGAACGATGATCGACGGCGTTCCCTCGGCGATGGTGAGCAGCCGCTGCACCGGCTGGCCGTGCTGGAGCAAGTCGAGCACCGCCGCGCCGCTCATCCCGCGCGGAATCTCGAACTCGCCGGCTTGGACCGGATCGCCCGAACCGAAAATCCGCGCCATCCCGCGATACGTGGTAGCGCTGCCCGGGACCGCGCCCGCCGCGACCAATTGGCTCGCAACCTTGGCCAGGCTCGATCCTTCCTCGACGATGATCGAATGCGGGCCCGCTTTTGGCCCGGCGCTGGCCCAGAGCAGCCAATATCCGCCCACGCCGGCGAGCAAGCCGACGATCGCGGCGAGGAAGACCAAACGGCGAAGCACTGGCTAGTCGACCGCTTTCATCACCAGGCTGGCATTGGTCCCGCCGAAGCCGAAGCTGTTGTTGAGCACCGCTTTTACCCGCCGTTTCCTGGCCGTGTGCGGCACCAGGTCGACCCCGGCCACGCCCTCGCTCGGATTGTCGAGGTTGAGCGTCGGCGGGACCACCTGGTCGCGGATCGCGAGGATGCAAAAGATGCTTTCGACCGCCCCCGCGCCGCCGAGCAGGTGGCCGATCGCCGACTTGGTCGAGCTCATCGACATGGTCGAGAGATGGTCGCCGAACAGCCGGCGAACGGCCCCCAGCTCGAGCTCGTCGCCGAGCGGAGTCGAGGTGCCGTGGGCGTTGATATAATCGATGTCGCCGAGGTCGAGGCCCGACTTCTTCATCGCCATTTCCATCGAGCGATACGCACCCGAGCCCTCGGGATGTGGCGCGGTGACATGATAGGCATCGCCCGACAGGCCATAGCCGACCACCTCGGCGTAAATCTTGGCGCCGCGCGCCTTGGCATGCTCATATTCCTCGAGCACGACCACCCCTGCGCCTTCCCCCATGACGAAGCCGTCGCGGTCCTTGTCGTACGGCCGCGACGCCTTTTCGGGCGCATCGTTGAAGTTGGTCGAAAGCGCGCGCGCTTGGGCGAAACCGGCAATTCCGATCGGGCAGATCGTCGCCTCGGCGCCGCCGGCGAGCATGATGTCGGCATCGTCGTCCTTGATCATCCGCGCCGCGTCGCCGATCGAATGGGCGCCGGTCGAGCAGGCCGTGACGACCGCATGATTGGGGCCCATCAGGCCATATTTGATGCTGACCTGACCCGAAATGAGGTTGATCAGCCGGCCGTGGACGAAGTGCGGGCTGACCCGGCTCGGCCCCTTCTCCGCGAGCACCCGCGATTCGCTCTCGATTCCGGGAAGGCCGCCGATGCCTGACCCGATCGAGCAGCCGGCGCGGAGCCGCATCGCTTCGGGCATGTCTTCGAGTCCGGCATCCTCGATCGCCTGCCCTGCCGCGTCGATCCCGAAGACGATGAACGGGTCGACCTGGCGCTGGACCTTATGGTCGACGCGCTTGTTCGGATCGAAGCCATATTCGTGGGTCGCCGGCTTCACTTCGCAGGCGATATGGCACTTCTGGTCGCTTGCGTCGAAATGGGTGATCTTGCCCGCGCCCGACTTGCCGGCGAGGATGTTGGCCCACGTCGTCTCGACGTCGCCGCCGAGCGGCGTCACGAGGCCCATTCCGGTTACAACGACACGGCGCATCGCACTCTCCAAAAAGCAAAACAGGCTCCGGCCCGTTCGGGCTGAGCCTGTCGAAGCCCCGTTCTTTCTTCAAGCGTGAAGAAGGGCAGCCCTTCGACAAGCTCAGGGCGAACGGTGAAAGGGTTAGCCCTTGTTCGTATCGATAAAGTCGATCGCGTCCTTGACGGTAGCGATCTTCTCGGCGGCGTCGTCGGGAATTTCGACGCCGAATTCTTCCTCGAAGGCCATGACGAGCTCGACGATGTCGAGGCTGTCGGCACCGAGATCGTCGATGAAGCTGGCTTCCTCGGTAACCTTTTCAGGCTCGACGCCAAGATGTTCGACGACGATCTTCTTCACCCGATCAGCGGTCTCGCTCATATGCAAATCCTTCCGTTTGAATTTGGCGTTGCCCTAGCGGTGCGCGGGCGGCGTATCAAGGGGCGCTCGACGCGGCGCCCGCGGCTTCCTAAGCCTAATCTTCATGAGCGAGAGCCGTTCCCTCACCCCCGGCGAAATCGCCATCGCCCGATCCGTGTTCGGCGATGCGATTGACTATGCCCAGGTCGGGCTGATCCGCCGCAAGTGGTGGTGGTTCCAGCCCAGGGGGATTGCCATGGCGCCGTGCGGTCACATCCACTTCCATCCCGACAGCGAAGCCTGGCGCGAAGATTTCAGCACCGCGCCGCTCCCGCTCCAGGGCATGTTCATCCACGAAATGACCCATGTCTGGCAGGCCCAGAAGCACGGCCGCTTCTATTTGCCGCTGATGCGCCACCCCTTCTGCCGCTACGGCTATCGGCTTAGGGAAGGGCAGCGGTTCGAGCGCTACGGCCTCGAGCAGCAAGCCGAGCTCGTCCGCCACCGCTTCCTCGCCGATCGCGGCTATCCACTGGCGCAGGTTCCGGAGCGGGGGCTGTTGCCGTTTGGCTAGCCCGCCCTGGCGACCCCAACCAATGCCGGGCGCAGCAGCCGGTCCTTGAGCATATAGCCGGCCTGCATCTCCTCGATCACCGTTCCCGGTTCCAGGTCGCTCGGCACTTCGACCATTGCCTGATGCTTGTTCGGGTCGAGCGGCAGGCCCTTGGCGGCGATTCGCTCGATGCCGTTGCGGGCGAACACCGTGTCGATTTCGCGCAGCGTCGCCTCAATGCCCTCGATGAAGCTTTTGAGCTTGTCGTCGGCGCGCGCTTCCTCCGGCACATGGCTCAGCGCCCGGTCGAGATGGTCGCGCACGGCGAGCATGTCGCGGGCGAAGCCGGTTACAGCATAGGCCGACGCCTGGGCCTTCTCGGCCTCGAGCCGGCGGCGGACGTTCTGGGTCTCGGCGACCGCGTAGAGCGCCTTCGACTTGGCCTCGTCGAGCTCGCGCTCCAGCTGGGTCACTCGGTCATGCTCGGCCAGTTCGGGCGCGTCGGCGGCGGTTTCGGCGCGGATGGATTCGGCTTCTTCGTGGAGGTCGTTATCGTCGATCATTGCATGAATCTCGTCAGGGCTTGGGCGGTGAAATCCACCATGGGGACGACGCGCGCATAGTTCAATCGCGTCGGTCCGATAACCCCGACAACGCCGACCACCTGCCCATCGCTCCCGCGGTATGGCGCGGCGATCACCGAACTACCGGAAAGAGCGAACATCCGATTCTCGGCGCCGATGAAGATGCGGCACCCCTGCCCCTCGCGCGCACCTTCGAGCAAGCGGGCGATGTCCTGCCGGTCTTCCAGCTCGTCGAGCAAGCGGCGAACGCGTTCGAGATCGGCGGAGGAGCGGTCGTCGATGAGGTTGGCCTGGCCGCGAACGATTAGCACCGGGCGTTGCGTCTGGTCGACGCTCCACCCGGCAAGGCCTGAGGCCACCAGCTCCGCGGCGGCCGCATCGAGCGCTTCGCGGCGGTCCGCGATTTCGGCGCGGAGCCGAGCCTCGGCTTCGGCCAGGGTCAGGCCGGACAGCCGCTGGCTGACATAATTGCCGACTTCGGAAAGCGCGACCGCGCTGGTGCCCGCGGGCAATGGGACGACGCGATTTTCAACGCTTCCATCGACTCCCACCAGCACCGCCAGCGCGCGGTCGGGGCCGAGCGGAACGAAGCTCAGCTGCCTGAGCCGAAGCTCGCTTTTCGGCGCGAGCACCACCCCCGCGCAGGCGGACAGGCCGGACAAGGTCGCGGTCGCCGCCGCCAGCGCATCCTCGATCGGACGATCCCTGAGACCCGCTTCGATCGCCGCGCGCTCCTTCGCCGCCGGAAGCGCGCTGTGCATGATTCCGTCGACGAACAGGCGCAGGCCGATCTCCGTCGGGATTCTGCCGGCGGAGGTGTGCGGGTGGGTCAGCAGCCCGCGCTCCTCAAGCTCCTGCATCACCCCGCGGATCGACGCCGGTGACAGGCTCACGCTGCCGGCGAGCATCTTCGACCCAACCGGCTGCCCGCGTTCGAGATATGCCTCGACCACCAGCCGGAAAATGTCGCGCATGCGGTTGGAAAGATCGCCGATCGGCTCGCTCATGAGGGCGATGTAAGAGGTATAGCGACGAAAACGAAAACAAAACCGCTCATCCTGAGTAGGGACTGAGCGAAGTCGAAGGCCCGTATCGAAGGGCCTCCTTCGATACGCCCTTTCGACAAGCTCAATTGCTACTCAGCATGAGCGGGTTTGAAGTGAGGCCTCTTGCAGTCTAGGGCGAGCGCAAATCAACCAGGAGAAATTCATGCGCCCCAGCGGCCGCGCCCCCGACCAGATGCGTGAACTTGGCTTCGAGCCAGGCTTCACCAAACATGCCGAGGGCGCCTGCCTGGTCAGCTTCGGTGAGACGCGCGTGCTCGTCACCGCCTCGGTCGAGGACAAATTGCCGCCGTTCCTGCGCGGCAAGGGCCAGGGTTGGGTGACCGCCGAATATGGCATGCTGCCGCGCGCCACCCACACTCGCGGCAATCGCGAGGCGGCCAAGGGTAAGCAGTCGGGCCGGACCCAGGAAATCCAGCGGCTGATCGGGCGTAGCCTGCGCGCGGTGGTCGATCTGAAGAAGCTCGGCGAGCGGCAGATCGTGGTCGATTGCGACGTCATCCAGGCCGACGGCGGCACCCGCACCGCCGCCATTTCGGGCGCATGGGTCGCACTGCGCATCGCCATCGACAAGCTCATCGCCAGCGGTGCGCTGACCGACGATCCGATCAAAACTCAGGTCGCCGCCGTCTCCTGCGGGATTTACGAAGGAACGCCGGTGCTCGACCTCGATTACATCGAGGATAGCAACGCCCATTCGGACGGCAATTTCGTCCTCACCGGCGACGGCGCGATCGTCGAGGCGCAATTGACCGCCGAGGGCGCGACGTTCGACGAAGAGGGACTGCTGCGGCTGCTGCGGCTCGCCAAGATCGGGTGCGGAGAGATTTTCCGCGCCCAGTTGAAAGCGAGCGGACGATGAAGTCGATCGGTCCCAAGCTGGTCATCGCCACCCATAATGAGGGCAAGCTCCGCGAAATGCGCGAGCTCCTCGCCCCGCTCGGCATCGAATGCCTCGGCGCGGCCGAGCTCGACCTTCCCGAGCCCGAGGAAACCGGCGTCACCTTCGTCGACAATTCCGAATTGAAGGCGCGCGCCTCGGCCGATCTGTCGGGGCTACCGGCGCTCGCCGACGACAGCGGGCTCAGCGTCGACGCGCTTCACGGCCGCCCCGGAATCCGTTCGGCGCGCTGGGCGGAGCCGGGCTACAAGGTTCCGGGCGCGCAAAGCGCGTCTGGAAGCCCGGCGGAGGGGGAGGATGAGGCCGGCACCCGCGACTTCGGCCGCGCGATGGAGCGCGTGTGGCGCGAAGTCGAGGCGGCCGGCGCCGACGCCGGGCATGATGCCCATTTCACCTGCGCGCTGTCGCTTGCCTGGCCCGACGGCACAGTCGAGAGCTTTGAAGGAAAGGTCCACGGCACTTTGGTATGGCCACCGCGCGGGCAGAATGGCTTCGGCTATGACCCGATGTTCGTCGCGCTCGGATTCGATGAAACCTTCGGCGAGATCGAGCCCTCGGCAAAACGTGCCATCAGCCACCGAGCACAGGCGTTCCGCAAGCTCGTCGCCGCGCTGGGTTAACGCATCACCACGCCATCGACGTTGCCGCGAGGGGAATAGCGGCAGACGAGATAATCGTCGGTTGCATTTGACGCCGTCGCGCAGCCCAAGTGAGTCGTCGTCGGCCACACCACTTGCGTATAATGGCCGACGTCGCTCCATCGCCCGGTTCGGCTCACGTTGGGAAACTGCCCCGGCCGGAAATGGCGCCGCTCGTCGATCATCTGCCCGATCATCGTCGCATAGCTGAACCCGCTGCGCGTCCCCATCCAGATATTCTCGCCCTGCGTCCGGCGGCGATTGGGGTTCGGATCGTGGCGAAAGGTGCGCGTCCGGGCCATCGTCTGTGCATAGGCACCCGCGTCGGCGGCGAGCGCTGCATCCCACAGCAGGGGCGCAACACCATAAGCGCGCCGTGCGTCATTATGCGCCTTCATCATCGTCGAGCGAAGCAGGGCCTCGCCGCGCGGCTTGGGCCGAGTGTCGGTCCAAGGAACGACGATTCGGTGCGGCGGCGCGGCGAGCGCCGCGGCTGGCACGGCCAGGACAAGCGCCGTAAGGAGCGTTCTGATCATGGCCAGCACCTCTATCCTGCCGCGTCTTAACGCCGCCCAAACGGCCGCGCCGCTGGCGCTTTACGTCCATTGGCCCTTCTGCGTGTCCAAATGCCCCTATTGCGACTTCAACAGCCATGTCCGGGGCGCGGTCGACCAAGCCGAATGGCGCGCAGCCTTGCTTGTCGATCTGGCGCATGAGGCTACGCTGCTGCCTGATCATCGGCTCGGCTCGATCTTCTTCGGCGGCGGCACGCCGTCGCTGATGGACCCGGCCACGGTCGAAGCGGTGATCGCCGCTGCGCGCAATCATTGGCCCGCCGCGGACGACCTGGAGATCACGCTCGAGGCGAACCCCAATAGCGCGGAGGCGGCCAGGTTCGCGAGCCTCGCCAGCGCTGGGGTCAACCGCATCAGCCTCGGGCTGCAGAGCTTCGACGATTCCAGCCTCGCCTTCCTCGGCCGCGCCCATTCGGCGGACGAGGGTCTCCGCGCGCTCGATGCCGCGCAATCGGCAGTCAATCGGGTCAGCTTTGACCTCATTTACGCTCTACCGGGCGATGACGAGACGCGGTGGTCGGCCAATCTCGACCGTGCGCTCGCCCTCGGCACCGAGCATCTGTCGCTCTATCAATTGACGATCGAGCCGGGGACGCGGTTCGCGACGATGGTCGCCAAGCGCGAGTTCGAGCCGCTCGACGACGACATGTCCGCAAGCCTGTTCGAGCTGACCCAAAGCCGCACAGCGGCCGCCGGCCTGCCCGCTTATGAAACCTCCAACCATGCCCGACCCGGCGCCGAGAGCCGCCACAATCTCGCTTACTGGCGGTACCGCGATTACGCCGGGGTCGGTCCCGGCGCGCATGGCCGGCGGGGCGGCATGCGCACCGTGCGCCACAAGAAGCCCGAAAATTTCCTGTCGGGCGTCGCGCGCAACGGCCACGGCTTGGCCGAGGAAGAGCTACTGTCCCGCGACGAAGCCGCACAGGAAGCGCTGGTAATGGGCCTCAGGCTGACCGAGGGGATCGACCCTGCCGCCCTCGCCGATCGCCTGGGCGTCGAACGGCTGGTCGACGACGCCGCGGTCGACCGCCTCGCCGGGCACGGCCTGCTCGAGCGCAACGGAAAGCGGCTGCGCACGACCCCGGCCGGCCGCCTGCTGCTCGACTCGATCCTCGCCGAAATCGCGGTCTAGAGTCGTTTCCGTACTGAAGTCGGGACCGGCCCGCGCCCCCACCCGAC
>JALYQH010000094.1 GCA_030855945.1 Pseudomonadota bacterium
GCGGTCGGCGTGATGCCGGATCCGTTGCCAGCCGATGCGCCGGTGGCGCGGGTGACGCTGACGCGCAGCTCGATCCTGGCGGCGAAGACGTTGCTGATCACCTTCACCGGGCAGGCCAAGCGCGACATGCTCGAAAGGGCGATTGAGGACGGCCATTCCTCGACGCTGCCGATCGGCCGCGTGCTGGCCGAATGCGAACAGCCGATCGACATCCACTGGTGCCCGTGATGGCCGCACTCGATCCTCGGATATCGGCGGTCACTGACCGGATCATCGAACGGTCGAAGCCGGGCCGCCGCCGCTATCTCGAGCTGATGGCGGCGGAGGGCGAGCGGGGGATCGGACGGCCAAGGTTGAGCTGTGGCAATTTCGCCCACGGCTTCGCCGCCTCGGGTGAGGATAAGCCGGCGATCAAGGGGTTCGCCGGGCCCAACATCGGCATCGTCACAGCTTACAACGACATGCTGTCGGCTCATCAGCCCTACGGCCGCTACCCCGAGCAGATGAAGATTTTCGCAAGAGAAGCCGGCGCCACAGCGCAGGTCGCGGGCGGTGTGTCGGCGATGTGCGACGGGGTGACGCAGGGCCAGCCGGGAATGGACCTGTCGCTGTTCAGCCGCGACACCATCGCGCTCTCGACCGTCATCGCGCTCAGCCACGGCATGTTCGAGGGCGTGGTGATGCTCGGCATTTGCGACAAGATCGTGCCCGGGCTGCTGATCGGCGCGCTTCGCTTCGGCCATTTGCCGGCGCTGCTGGTTCCCGCCGGGCCGATGCCGTCGGGGCTCGCCAACAAGGAGAAACAGCGGGTCCGCCAGCTTTATGCGGAGGGCAAGGTCGGCAAGGAGGAATTGCTCGCCGCCGAATCCGCTTCCTATCATGGCGCGGGCACCTGCACTTTCTACGGCACCGCCAATTCGAACCAGATGATGATGGAATTGATGGGGCTGCATATTCCCGGCGCGGCGTTCGTCAATCCGGGCACGCCGCTGCGCCAGGCGCTGACTCGGGCCGCGGTGCACCGGCTGGCGGTGCTGGCCAAGGACAAGTCGCGGCCGCTGGGGCAATGCGTCGACGAGCGGGCGATCGTCAACGCGACGGTGGGGCTGCTCGCGACCGGCGGATCGACCAATCATGCGATCCACATTCCGGCGATGGCGCGCGCGGCGGGGATCGTCATCGACTGGGAAGATCTCAACGCGCTGTCGGACGCGGTGCCGCTGATCGCGCGAGTCTATCCCAACGGGTCGGGCGACGTGAACGACTTCCACCACGCCGGGGGGATAGCGTTCGTCGCGCGCACCTTGCTCGATGCGGGACTGCTGCACGGCGACATATTGTGCGCGGGCGCGGACGAGTTCGCGGCCTATGCGACCGCCCCCGCGCTGGATGGCGATGCGCTGTCATGGTCGAGCGTGGATCGATCGACCAATCCGGACATGCTGCGCCCGGTGGGCGACCCATTCCTCGCCGATGGCGGGATGCGGCTGGTCAGCGGCAATCTGGGCCGCGCGACGTTCAAGACCAGCTCGGTCGCGCCGGAGCGGTGGACGGTCGAGGCGCCGTGCCGCATTTTTTCCAATCAGGAACAGGTGCTCGCCGCTTTCCAGGCCGGCGAGCTCGACCGCGACGTGGTGGTCGTGGTCCGCTTCCAGGGGCCGCGCGCCAATGGCATGCCCGAACTTCACAAGCTGACTCCGCCGCTTGGCGTGGTCCAGGACCGCGGTTTTAAAGTCGCGCTGGTCACCGACGGACGGATGTCGGGGGCGAGCGGCAAGGTGCCGGCGGCGATCCATGTCTCGCCCGAAGCGCTCGGCGGCGGGCCGTTGGCGCATCTGCGCGACGGCGATGTGGTGCGGCTGTGCGGGCCGCGCGGGCTGCTCGAAGCGGTCGACGTCGATCTCTCGGCCCGTGAGCCGGCGGTACCGACCGCGGTTCCGATCGGCACCGGGCGCGAATTGTTCGCCTTCATGCGCCGCGGCGCCGACAATGCCGAGCATGGCGCCTCCGCGATGCTCGCCGCGATGGAGCAGGGTCAATGACAATCGATGCGATCATGCGGATGGCGCCGGTCATCCCGGTACTGGTGCTTGAGGATCATCTCGATCCGGTCGCGCTTGCCGAGACTTTGGTCGAAGCGGGGCTTCCGGTGATCGAGGTGACATTGCGCACGCCGGACGCGCTCGATGCGATCCGCGCTTTGGCGGGAGTCCCCGGCGCGATCGTCGGCGCGGGCACCGTGCGCGACGAGGCTCAACTGGCGCGGTCGATCGACGCCGGCGCGCGGTTCATTGTTTCGCCCGGCCTGACCAATCCGCTGGCGCTTGCCGCGCGCGACACCGGCGTGCCGTTCCTGCCCGGCATCGCCACGGCGAGCGACATCTTGCGCGGCCTCGATCTTGGCCTCAGCCATTTCAAATTCTTCCCGGCCGAGGCGATGGGCGGCCTTGCGACGCTGAAGGCCTTGGCCGGCCCGTTTCCCGAGATCCGCTTCTGCCCGACCGGGGGAATTCGTGAGGGCACCGCCCCCGAATGGCTTGCTCACCCCTCGGTGCTGTGCGTCGGGGGAAGCTGGATCGTCCCGGCTGGAGAGAGCGACCTCGCTAAAATCGCTGCCAACGCCCGCGCTGCCGCTCAACTCTAGAAACTGCCCTTAACCGACAGGCTGAAGATCGGCCCGATCAACTGGTTGTTTTCCTGGAAAAACAGGACCGGGTCTTCATCGCGCCGCCCGTCATAGACCACCCGGTCGAGGCGATGGCGGGCGTTGAGCAAATTGCCGGCGCTGGCGCGTACGGTCAGGCCGAACAAATCCTTATGCTCGGCATAGAGGCTGGCAAAAAACGGCCCCTCCCAGCTGCGGAAGACCTCGGTGAGGAAATAATATTTGGCGAAATGATCATGGCTGATCGCGCCGCCCCACGCGATCTTGCTTCCGGGAATGTCGTGGCGAAGCGAGATTGCGGCCCAGCGGTCGCGAGTGCCGCTGATTGCGCGCTTCTCCCCGGTCAGCGGGTCGCGCACATTGGTGTTTTCAAAGCCGAATGTCAGATCGACCTTCGCGCCCCTCCACCCGATTGGGTCGAACAGCAGCGTGCTGGTCGATTCCGCGCCGAACCGCGTCGCGCGAGGGAGGTTGCCGACGCCTTCCTGATCCTCGCCGATCGGGATGATATCAATAATGTCGTCAATGCGGTGGGCGTAGAGCTTCAATCGGGTCTTGCCCCAAGCCCCGAGCTCCCGCCCGACCTCGGTTTCGACTTCCCAACTTTGCGGCGGGACGAGGTCCGGATTGCCGCTGCTCTCGCGATCTTGGCTAAGGTTGGGCTGCGACAGGAAGTCGTAGAAGCTGATTTGCCCCACACGGCGGCGCAGCTTGAAGCTGGCGTCCCAGCCTTTCGCCGGCCGCCATCCCAGGGTGACGCTGCCCTTGGGACGGAAGAATTTCCGTGGAGGAAGGTCGCCGTCGACTCGCTCGAGCGTCGAAATCTCGCCGCCGGCGGCGACCTGGAGGTCGAGCCTGGCGCCGAGCGGCCGGCTCCATGTGCCAATGCCCTCGTAGCGCACTTCCTCGACCCTGCCGGTGCCTTCGGGGAAGGGCACTTCGACAAACTCATCGTTGGGTTCGAGGACGAAAAGCCCGCCGCGCTGATCGAGCGAATTAAAGGCTCGCTCGAGCGACACCTGCCAGTCGTTCTTGCCGCTTTTCCAGCCATATTCCGCCCGGCCGACGGTTTCGGCGATGCGCGAGTCGCGGGAAAAGCGGATTCCGTCATCGTCGGCGCCGCTATCGAAGCTCGTCACCTGCGTGGTGATCACCGGCTCATGGTCGAACTGGCGCAGGCCGATGAGTTTCAATCGGCCCGGGCCGAGCGCGAATTCATAGTCGCCGCTGATGTTGTACACTCGGCCTTCGAGTTCAGTCTTGATGAGCCGCCGGCGGTCGTCCCCGTCCAGACGCACGCGGCGGTCTTCCCGGTGGCCCGGACCCCAATAAGGGGTGTAAGCCAGCGTCAGATTTCCGATCGAGCTGCCGGGGCCATCCACTTTGAACTTGGCCGACGTACTGATCTGCTCGAATTCGTTGTGGAGGATTTCCTCCCGATTCTCGAAATTGACTCCGTTCGCGTCGAACAGGCGGATCGGCCCTCCGAACGCGCCGCGGCCGGCATCGTTCTTGACCGAGAAAGTATAGTCGACCGGCCCCCTCGTTCCGGAATAGCTGGCCGAACCGGCGAGCAGCCGGGGCTTGGCATAATGGGCGCGGATTTCGGGCTCCCACTCGAACTGACCGCTCGCTTTCTTCTGTCCGCTTTTGACGATGACGTTGGCGACCTGGCCCGACAGGCCCGCGATGCCGAGGCTCGCCGCTTCGACGATCTCGATCCGCTCGACATTGACGGCGGCGACCTTCTGAAGCTCGGCGATCGCGCCGCCCGATTTGTTGGCGATGCGCTGTCCGTTGATAAGAACGTTTTCCGAGGCCTGGCCGAGGCCGCGCTCCTGGTCCGCGCCGCGCAGGGTGAATCCGGGCACCTGGACCAGCATGTCGTAGGCGGTCTTAGGCGCGAAGCGGGCGAAGTCGGCGGGGGTGAACACGCGCCGCCCGTCCGCCACCGCGGCCTGGGGCGGCGCGGCCACGGCGGGATCCGATGTTGCCGGCGCGGTCTGGGCGGCGACACCGGCGGGAATCAGGACCGCGATGCTCGCGAGCAGTGCGAGACGTTGGTGACGCGGCACGGACATAGGTGATTCCCCTGACGGAATAGGCTGTTGCCGCGCTGGCTGCCGGCGCCAGAAGGGATCGACGAAGCGAGTCCCTTCCTCGGCCAGCGACCTGATCGCGGTACGAATGTCAGTCGCCACGGCGGCGGCTTTCGGAGCCGAAGCCGCCGAGGCGACGGCGGACGAGCTGGTCCGCCGAAGGCAAGGCCATGCCTTGCGTCTGGAGCGCGCGGACGTCACCGGGCGTAACGTTGAAAATCTTCAGCTCGACGAGCTTGTCCGCCGGCAGGTCGCGGTAGCCGAGACTGGCGAAGCCGCGGATGAAGCCGGGAGTCACGCCGTGGATCGCCATCGCCGTCAGGTCGTCAGCCGACAATTGGCGATAGCCGAGGCTGCGATAGGCGCTGATCAGCTCAGGCGACACGCCGTGGATCTTGAAGCCGACGAGGTCGTCGATCGAACCGAGGCGGTAGCCGGATCGGGATAGGCCATCGACATAGGCCGGGTTGATCTTGAAGATGCCGAGCGCAATGGCCTGATCGATCGTTGGCGCCGGGTAAGCGGCGGCGGCGAGCGCATCGAGCACGTCCACACGGAAATTGCTAAGCGCTAATTTGTAGCTTTGGTCGCGGCTCGGACGCCCGACGCCGCGCCGCGCGAGGGTCGCCGAAAATGCGTCGTCCGCAGCGAAGGCGCAGGTGCCGCGTCCGTCAGAGGATCGAATGGTACCACTGCAGTCGAACCGCCCGGCGGGACGAACCAGCGCAAACCGGATCGGCGTCGAGGTGCTTGCGTTGAACTGGGCCGCACCGAGCCCCTGGAGCTCCCCCAGCGCCACCGATTGCGACCAGTTCCCCGATTGCTTGCTGCCTTCGCCGTGGACCATGTGGAACTGAACGGTCGCCGGATTGCCCGTCTTTCCGAGGCGGAAGTCGAGAGCTCGAGATTCGGCGGCGAAGCAGGCCGAAGAAACGGCGACCGCGGCGCAGGCCGAAGCGGCGAGGAGTGTAAGTGCTCGGTTCACGGCGTTTCTCCTTCTGGACTTAAGGCAAGGGAGGGGCATCCGCCCCGGCGGGGGCGCTCAAAAACTTCAGTGTCGGTAGGTGAAGCTTAGTGGGGCTGGGGAGGCGCCGGAGCCGGGTGCGGCATCGGCGGGCCGATCGGGCGCGGCGGCCGCGGCGGCCGCGGC
>JALYQH010000120.1 GCA_030855945.1 Pseudomonadota bacterium
CCGCCCGCCGTGCCGATCCCCGGAAGCTCGACCTTGCGCCGCAGCCGCCCGTTCAGGTCATGGACCCGGATCTCGGTCTTGGCGTCAACTAGATACGCGGCGACGAGTGATCCTCCGACCAGGCTGACGCCGCTCAGCGTCGCCGCATCCTGATCGATCAGGATGCGCGGCGCAGTGCCCGGGCGGGCGATGTCGATCGCGACGACCTTGAGCCGCGGCGCGCCCTTGTTGGTCTGGAAATAAAAGGTCGAGCCGCGGTTGCCGATATAGCTGAAATTGTCGGTGAAGCCGGGGATCAGCGTGCGCGGCTTTGCGGCCGGCCGGGCGAGGTCGATCAGCGTCACTTCGTAGCGGTCGTCGGTGCCGCTCGACGAGGTGACCACCAGCCATTTGCCGTCGTCGCTGGCCGTGCCCGAATGGCTGAGGTCGGGCGCGGCGGGAGTGGCATAGACCAAGCGGTCGGCCGACTGCGCGGTGCCGAGCCGGTGGAAGTAGATTTTCTGGTCCTTGTTGAGCGACTGGAAGGTCTGCCCGGCCTGCGGCTCGGCGAAGCGTGAATAATAGAATCCCGACCCGTCCTTGGCCCAGCTGAGGTCGGAGAATTTGACCCATTTAATCTCGTCGGCGGCGACCTGGCCGGTGGCGACGTCGAGGATCTTCAGGGTGCGCCAGTCGGTACCGCCGTCCTGGATCGAATAAAGCAGCTTGGTGCCATCCTCGCTCGGCACCCATTCGGCGAGCGCGGTCGCGCCGTCCTGCGACCACCCGTTGGGGTCGATCAGCACCCGGCCTTCGCCGTCGACCGCTTCGCGGACATAGAGCACCGACTGATTTTGAAGCCCGTCGTTGCGGCTGTAGAAATAGCGCCCACCTTCCTTCCGCGGAACGCCGAACCGCTCATAATCGTAAAGCTCGGTCATCCGCGCCTTGAAGGTGTCGCGCAGCGGCAGCGTATCGAGGAAAGCGTCGGTGACGACATTCTGCGACGCGACCCAGGCAGCGACCTCCTTATCCTCGCGCACGTCATTCTCGAGCCAGCGATAGGGATCGGCGACCGCCGTTCCAAACTGGGTTTCGCTCAGCTCCATGCGGCGGGTGTCAGGATAGTTCGTGGCAATGGCGTTGGCGGGAGCGGCGGGCGCGGTGGCGATCGGCATGGAATCCTGGACAATGACTGGAGCAGGTGGGGCGGGCTGGACGGTAGCGCATGCGCTCGAAAGCAGCAGGGCGAGCAGCGGCAAAGTGGAACGCATCGGACAAATCTCCGGGGGCAAAGAAAAAGGCGCGGGCCAAACTAGCCCGCGCCTCCTCATTTACAAGCACCCTTGGCAGTGCCGGGCTTAGTAGCCGCGGCGATAGGCCTGCTGGATGCGGTTCAGATTGACCCGGCTTACCTGACCGCGATTGTTGACGTTGCAGGTGAAGCGGATGTCGGCCTGCTGGCTGGCATAACCCTGGCCGTAACCCTGACCGTAACCCTGGTTGCCGTAATAGCCTTGCTGAGCGTAGCCCTGACCCGACGTGGCGACCCCGGTGACGCGCAGCCCGCCATTGCGGCGCTGCTCGACATTGGTGATTCCGACGACGCGCGCGCCACCCTGGTTCTGGTAACCGTAGCCTTGGTTGCCGTAACCGTAGCCCTGCTGGTAGCCCTGCTGATATCCGCCGCCGAGGCGCTGCTGGGCGGCCGCGGCGCACTGGCTGACCGCGCTGCGCTGGTTGACTCGGCCATAGCCGTAATTGCCTTGCGGATATTGGCCGTAGCCGCCGGTAACCGCATTGACGATCGCGCCGATAACGCCGCCGCCCTGCTGCTGGCCATAGCCGTAAGGATATTGCTGCGCCGCGGCGGGCGAAGCGACCGCGAACATAGCGGCCAGGCTGCCGGCGCCGATCAAGGTCTTTGAAATGATGGTCATGTTAAGCTCCCGAATAAGGGCGGACAGATAAGTCGTCCGAATAAAACGACTAATGGGCCGAGTCGGGTGCATCGATGATGAATTGGAAAACGACCTCCCGTTCATCCGCATTAATTTGGGCCGCCTCCCCCCCCTCTTCGCGAAGCCAAGAAAAAGGGCCCGCGAACAATGTCCGCGAGCCCATTTTCTCTCTCCGGCACGGCGCCAATCAGGCGTCGGCCATTTCCTCGTCGCCCATCACCGGGCCCGAATCCTGACCCTTGGCCGAGACGTCGCGGTCGACGAATTCGATGATCGCGATTTGCGCCGCGTCGGACATGCGGATGCCCGCCTTGATGATCCGGCAATAGCCACCGTCGCGGCCTTCGTAGCGCGGGCCAATGACGTCGAACAATTTGACCAATTGGGCATCGTCCATCAGCCGTGCATGGGCGAGGCGGCGGTTGCTGAGTCCGCCCTTCTTGGCCAGCGTGACCAATTTCTCGACGTAGGGCCGCAGCTCCTTGGCCTTGGCAGTGGTGGTGGTGATCTGCTCATGCTTGATCAGTGCCGCCGCCATGTTGCGGAACAGGGCCGAGCGGTGGCTCGAAGTGCGCTGAAGCTTACGATGTGCGACGCGATGGCGCATGGGTCATTCCTTGTTCGTAAAGGGGCCGTATCAGGCACCCCAGTCCTGGCAGCAGTTGCGGTCGCTGCACTTCACCGTTTCGTTCTCGGGCGAAGGCCGGGGTCCAGGGCGCTGCATTAGCAGCGCTCCGCGCTCCTGGGCCCCGGCCTTCGCCGGGGAACAGAGGAAACGTCAGCCCAAAAGCTCTTGCTCGAGCTTCTTGGCCATCTCTTCGATGTTCTCCGGCGGCCAGCCGGGGATGTCCATGCCCAGGCGAAGCCCCATGCTCGCCAGCACTTCCTTGATTTCGTTCAAGGACTTGCGCCCGAAGTTGGGGGTGCGGAGCATTTCGGCTTCGGTCTTCTGGACCAGGTCGCCGATGTAGATGATATTGTCGTTCTTGAGGCAGTTGGCGCTGCGCACCGACAGTTCGAGCTCGTCGACCTTCTTGAGAAGGTAGCGGTTGAGCTGGTTGGTGTCGGTCGTGGTTTCGGCCGCGCCGCCGCCCATTCCGCCGCCGCTCCCTGCGCCGACCATGCCGGCGCTCGGGCGCTCGCGCACCTGGCTGTCGTCGAAGTGGACGAACAGTTGCAACTGGTCCTGAAGAATGCGCGCGGCATAGGCCAGCGCATCCTCGGGGGTGACGGTGCCGTCGGTCTCGACCGTTAGCGTCAGCTTGTCATAGTCGAGCTCCTGCCCGACCCGGGTGTTCTCGACCTTGTAGGCGACCTGGCGCACCGGCGAGTAGAGCGCGTCGACCGGGATCAGGCCGATCGGCGCGTCGGCCGGGCGGTTAGCCTGGGCCGGGACATAGCCCTTCCCGATGTCGGCGGTCAGCTCCATGTTGAGCGTCGCGCCGTCGTCGAGGTGGCAGATGACCTGGTCGGGATTGGTGACCTCGATGTCGCCGGTCGCGGCGATCTGACCGGCGGTGACTTCGCCCGGGCCGGTCGCGGAAAGCTGGAGCCGCTTGGGGCCCTCGCCTTCCATCTTGAGCGCGATCTGCTTGACGTTGAGAATGATGTCGGTGACGTCTTCGCGCACGCCGGTCAGCGACGAGAATTCGTGGAGCACGCCCTCGATCTTGATCGAGGTCACCGCGGCGCCCTGGAGCGACGAGAGGAGCACGCGGCGCAGCGAATTGCCGAGCGTCATGCCGAAGCCGCGCTCCAATGGCTCGGCGACGAACGCCGCCTTGCGGCGGACATCGGTGCCCGACTTGCGCTCGAGCGCACCCGGCTTCTTGAGTTCCTGCCAGTTCTTCGAATTGACGGCCATGTTAGTTCCTTGGCAGTGGGGAAGCGGCGTCCCGCTTGGCCCCGATTTCAAACTTTCCTGTCTTCTTGACCTCGGCCAAAGCATCGCTTTGGCCGAAATCTCAGACGCGGCGGCGCTTCGACGGGCGGACGCCGTTGTGCGGGATCGGGGTCACGTCGCGGATCGAGGTGATGTTGAACCCGACCGCCTGAAGCGCGCGAAGCGCCGACTCGCGGCCCGAACCGGGGCCCTTGACCTCGACCTCGAGGGTGCGGACGCCATGCTCGGCGGCCTTGCGCCCGGCGTCTTCGGCCGCGACCTGCGCCGCGTAGGGAGTCGACTTGCGGCTGCCCTTGAAGCCCATCGTCCCGGCGCTCGACCAGGCAATCGCATTGCCTTGCGCGTCGGTGATGGTGATCATCGTATTGTTGAAGCTGGCGTTGACGTGCGCCACGCCCGAAGTGATGTTCTTGCGCTCGCGGCGCCGAATGCGCTGGGGTTCACGTGCCATGGGTGGAAATCCCTAAACTGAAAGTGCTGAGGCGGCTTGGAAGAAGCGAATTACTTCTTCTTGCCGGCGATCGGCTTGGCCTTGCCCTTGCGGGTGCGCGCATTCGTGTGCGTGCGCTGGCCGCGGACCGGAAGGCCCTTGCGATGGCGAAGCCCGCGGTAGCAGGCGAGGTCCATCAGCCGCTTGATGTTCATCGCGGTCTGGCGGCGAAGGTCGCCCTCGACCGTATGACCGGCGTCGATCGCCTCGCGAATCTGAAGGACTTCCTGGTCCGACAGGTCCTGGACGCGGCGCTCGGGCGCGATGCTCAGCTTGGTGGTGATTTCCTGGGCCTTGGTCGATCCAATGCCGTGGATGTAGGTCAGCGCGATGACGACGCGCTTGTTGGTGGGCAGGTTGACGCCCGCGATACGTGCCATGAATAACTTCTCCTAGCTCCACGGAGCGGCGTGGCACGCGCGCTCCATCTCAAAGCGTTATATCCCGTTTCCAAAGGAAAAACGGCGCGCGCACGGATGCGCCGCCGGTCAGCCGAGAAACGGGATAGCGGCCAAATAGGTTTGAGAGGCGTCAGAGTCAAGCGTCTGGACTTGAAACCGATTGCCGCTAATCGCGATGATAATGCAGCGCCTCACCCTCGACCAGCCCGTTCCGGATGCGTTTCGCGGCGCGATCGTCGCGCTTGGCAATTTCGACGGCTTTCACCTTGGTCATCAGGCGGTGGTCGGGCGGGCGGTGCAGCGCGGCGCGCATGAGCGAAGGCCGGTGGTCGTCGCGACGTTCGATCCGCATCCGGTGCGCCACTTCCGGCCGGACACGCCGCCGTTCCGGCTGACCAGCCTGAGCCAGCGCCAACGGATGTTCGGCCAGGCCGGCGCCGACGCGATGCTTGTGTTTCGCTTCGACGATGCGCTGGCGAGCACGACCGCGGAGGATTTCGTGGCTGACTTGCTGGCGAAGCGGATCGGCGCGGCGGGCGTGGTGACCGGCGACGACTTCACCTTCGGCAAGGGCCGCGGCGGCAATGCGGCGGTGCTGTGCGAGCTTGGGTCGGCACATGGCATCGCGGCGGAGACGGTCGCGCCGGTGCTGCAGGGCGGAGAAGCGGTCTCGTCGAGCCGCATCCGCGACGCACTCAAGGCGGGCGATCCGGGCACGGCGACGCGGCTGTTGACGCGGCCGTTCGCGGTCGAGGGCGAGGTGATCCACGGCGACAAGCGCGGACGCGAGCTCGGCTGGCCGACCGCCAACGTCGAACTCGGTTCCTACCAGCGCCCAGCCTACGGCATTTACGCGGTGCGGGTGCGAACCGACGACGGTGCGGAATATGACGGCGTGGCGAGCCTCGGCGTGCGGCCGATGTTCGATCCGCCCAAGGAATTGCTCGAAGCGGTGCTGTTCGGGTTTGACGGCGATTTATACGGGCGGACGATCGAGGTGGCGCTTCACCATTATCTGCGGCCCGAGATGAAGTTCGAGGGGATCGAAGGATTGAAGCGGCAGATGGATGCGGATGCGGCGGAGGCGCGCCGGTCGCTTTCCTCGTCACCCCGGCCTTGAGCCGGGGCCCGCCTTCCCTTCGCGAAACGGGAGGGAGAAGGCGGGCCCCGGGCCAAGCCCGGGGTGACGGCTTTTCAGCCGCCATTTGCTTTCCCGCTGCCACCCGCTAGAGCCCCGCGCAATGTCCGACGCCCCGCAGAAACCCGACTATCGCGCCACCGTCTTCCTGCCGAAAACCGACTTTCCGATGAAGGCCGGCCTGCCGCAGAAGGAGCCGGCGATCCTTGCCAAATGGCAGGAGGGCGATCTTTACGGTCAGCTTCGCGCGGCGCGGGCGGGGCGGGAGAAATTCATCCTCCACGACGGCCCGCCCTACGCCAATGGCGACATCCATATCGGCCATGCGCTCAATCATATCCTCAAGGACATGGTTGTGCGCACGCAAACGTTGCTGGGCAAGGATGCGCCTTACGTGCCCGGCTGGGACTGCCACGGCCTGCCGATCGAGTGGAAGGTCGAGGAGCAATATCGCAAAAAGAAGCTCAATAAAGACGACGTCCCGCTGACCGAGTTTCGCGCCGAATGCCGCGCCTACGCCCAGCATTGGGTCGACACCCAGCGCGAGCAACTGAAGCGGCTCGGGATCGGCGGGCAGTGGGACAAGCCTTACCTCACCATGAATTACGAAGCCGAGGGGACGATCGTCGCCGAGCTGATGAAATTCGCGGAGTCGGGCCAGCTCTACCGCGGCGCCAAGCCGGTGATGTGGTCCCCGGTCGAAAAGACCGCGCTGGCCGAGGCCGAGATCGAATATGAGG
>JALYQH010000130.1 GCA_030855945.1 Pseudomonadota bacterium
CAAAGGCGCCAGCGAGTTCGGCATCGCATCCTACGTCGGCTGGTTCATCATCCCGGCGGCGATCGACGGCCTGCTGATCGCGGTCCTGGCGGTCGTCGTGCAGGTGCTCAGCCCGAACAAATATGTCGGCTGGGGGATCATGTTCATCTGGTTCGTGGCGACCATCTTCCTGTCCAACATGGGCTATTCGAACCCGCTCTACACCTATGCCAGCTCGCCGACCGCGCCGCTCAGCGACCTCAACGGCATCGGCAGCTTCTGGAAGGGTGCCGCTGTGTTGCAGCTTTACTGGGCGCTGTTCGCGGTGATCCTGGCGGTGCTTGCCCATCTGCTTTGGCCACGGGGCACCGACCTGGGCCTCGGTGGGCGCGTAAAGCGGATGCGCCGTTACGCCAGCCCGGCGTCGCTCGGCATCGCCGGGATCGCGGCGCTGGCGATGATCGGAACCGGTGCTTACGCTTATTACAACATCAAGCAGCTCAACGAATATCGAACGTCGGACGAGGTCGAGACCTATACCGCCGACCGAGAGAAGAAATATCTCAAGAACGAGACCCTACCCCAGCCCTCGATCACCAAGGTCACCCTCAACGCGCGCCTGTTCCCGGACGAGCGGCGGCTGATCGTCGAGGGCCGCTACGACCTTCGCAACGACACCGGCGCGCCGCTTCGCGAGGTTCATGTTCGGCAGTCGGACCGCGATACGGAGTTTCTCAACCTCAACCTCGCCGGCGCGCGATTGATCTCGGACGACGAGAAGTTCGGCTATCGAATCTTCCGCTTCGACACGCCGCTTGCTCCCGGCGCGACCACCGCGCTCCATTTCACCTCGCGCATTTGGAATCGCGGGTTTCGCGCGGGCGGGGCCGCCACTGACATCGTGGAGAACGGCACCTTCGTAAACAATTTCAGCTTCGCGCCGATCATCGGCATGAACCGCCAGGGACTGCTCAGTGACCGCACCCAGCGCCGCCGCCAGGGGCTTCCGGCAGAGCTTCGCCCGGCCAAGCTCGAGGACATGTCTGCAACGGCGAAAAATTACATCGGCTCGGATTGGGTGATGTCCGACATCACGGTCGCCACCGCCGCTGGCCAGACTCCAGTGGCGCCGGGCCGCAAGGTGTCGGACGTGACCGCGGACGGCCGGCGCACCGCACGCTTCGTCAGCTCCGCGCCGATCCTCAACTTCTTCTCGATCCAGTCGGCCGATTACGAGATCGCGCGGCGGGCCCACAATGGCGTCGACTTGTCGGTCTATCATCACGAGGGCCACGACTGGAACGTCAAGAAGATGCTCGACGCGATGGCCGCATCGCTCGATTATTACCGCGCCAATTTCGGGCCCTATCAGTTCGACTATGCGCGGATCATCGAATTCCCGCGCTATGCCAGCTTCGCCCAGGCATTCGCCGGGACCATGCCCTATTCGGAGTCGATCGGCTTCGTCGCCGACACCAGCGATCCCGAAAAGATCGACTTTGTCACTTACGTCATCGCCCATGAAATGGCGCACCAATATTGGGCGCATCAGGTGATCGGCGCCGACATGCAGGGCGGAACGCTGACCAGCGAGACGCTTGCGCAATATTCGGCGCTGATGGTGATGAAGAAGCTCTATGGCCCCGACAAGATCCGCCGCTTCCTCAAATATGAGCTCGACCAATATCTCAGCAGCCGCAAAAGCGAGGTGGTCGAGGAGCTCCCGCTCGTCCGGGTCGAGAATCAGGGCTACATTCACTATCGCAAGGGCGCGGTGGCGATGTATCTGCTGCAGGAGCGGCTGGGCGAGGACGCGGTCAACCGTGCGCTAGCCCGGTTTGCCGCCAAATATCGCTTTCAGGATGCGCCCTACCCGCGTTCGGTCGACCTCATCGCCGAGCTTCGCAAGGAAGCGAAGACACCAGCGCAGCAGAAATTGATCGGCGACCTGTTCGAGCGGATCACGCTTTACGACTATAAGGTGACGGACGCCTCGACCCGCCGCGATGGTGACGCCTGGATCACGACCCTGACCATCGCCGCCGACAAATTTTATGCCGACGGCAAGGGCGCCGAAACCAAGGTTGCGCTTGCAGAGCCCGTCGAAGTGGGCCTGTTCTCGGCGCGTCCCGGCCTCGGCGCGTTCTCGGTGAAGGATGTGATCGTGATGGACCGCCGACCGCTGCGCAGTGGTGCTCAGCGCATCACCCTGCGCAGCAAGGCGAAACCGGCATTCGCCGGGGTCGATCCTTATAATTTCTTCATCGATCGCAACAGCGACGACAATGTCCGGCCGATCGACGCGAGTTGACCGGTTGCGTGAGTGGTTTGACGGCTATCCGGCACTGCGCGAAGCGCCGCGCGCAATCGGCGGCTGCTTTGGTGCCGCTGACGATTAGTCTTTAAGCGGCGGGGCGGGGGGAATTGAGCTCCAGCGCTCGGCCAGGCTGCGCTCGCTGGGGGTCATGGCGCGCGAAGACAGGCCCGGCCGCCGGAACTCGGGCTGCATCCGCGGGCGCGGTGCCGGGACGTGGTTAAGAACCTCGACCGGATCGAGCTTGTGATCGAAATTGATTCCCGCCTGCTTGCCCTGGCTCCACACGACCCGGCCGGCGACCGCCAGCTCGCCCTTGCGAAACAATAGTTCGGTGCCTTCGATCGGAATCTCGTCGCCGGCGACCCGCGCGCCGTCGGACGACAGGTTGCGCAGCTTTACGGGGATGGCGCGCCCCGAGATTTCGAGCGTCGCCTGCATCATCAGTTGCGACCGCCGCGAGCGCCGATTCTGAGTAGAGCTGCTTTCGTCCATCGCACCGCTCTAGCGCAAAGCCGTAAAAGTTCGTTTAACGGGCGTCATGCCGAAAAACATTTCTCTTCGCGCCCTGACGCTTGTCGCCCTGCTCCTCATTTTCCTTGTCTCCGGGATTACCGGCGGTGCCGGTTTCGAGCCCGACGCCGAGACGATTCGCGACTTTCAGCATATGCGCATCCAATCGCCCCAACTGACGATCGCACTGGTCCGCCTCACGCATTTGGGCAGCGTCTATTTCACCCTGGGTGGCGGCCTGCTCGCGGCGGCGTGGCTGGCCCTGAGCGGCGAGCGGCGGCGCGGCGCGATCCTCGCGGTCGCAGTCATCGTCGAACGGTTGACGGTCGACGGGCTCAAGTTGCTGCTCGACCGGGCGCGCCCGGCGTTCGACGCTCACCCGGTGGCGACTCACAGCTCGAGCTTCCCGAGTGGCCATTCGGGCAACAGCATGGGCGTGTTCCTCGCCATCGCGCTGATCGCCGCGCCCGAGCGGTGGCGGCGCGAGGCGGCCGTGCTGGCGGTGATGTTGAGCGTAGCGATCGGTCTCACGCGCCCTTACCTAGGCGTGCATTGGCCGACCGACGTGCTCGGCGGCTGGTCGCTGGGCGCAATAGTGGCGATCCTTGCCGCCACTTGGGCCAACCGGCAGCCAACCTAGTCGCGGCGGAGCAGCAGCATGAGATTGTTTGCGGGCATGGGTCGGCGTTCGGCCAGCGTCAGTCGCCGTGCGGCCGCCTCTTCGGCAAAGGTTTCCACCTTGCGAAGGCCCCATTCGGAATTGCGCGCGCGGAGCGACTGATCGAACGCGAGGTTCGACGCCGCCGTTTGGACGCCTTCCTCTATCCATGGACCATAAAGGATCAGCGGTGTTCCCGGCGCGAGCATCCGCGCCGCGCCCTCGATCAGGCCGAGCGCCGCCGCCCACGGGCTGATGTGGACCATGTTGATCGACAGAATCGCGTCGGCTCGGTCGACTGGCCAGTCGGCCGTCGCGGTATCGATCCGCAGCGGCTGGCGGACATTGGAGAGGCCGGCCATCTTCTGCCACGCCCCGATTGAGGCGAGTGCTCCGGCATCGGGATCGCTCGGCTGCCAGTCGAGTTTCGGGAAGCGATTGGCGAAATGGACGGCATGCTCTCCCGTGCCGCTGGCAAGCTCGAGCACGAGGCCGCTGCCCGGCATCCAGTCGGCAAGCACGTCGGCGATCGGCTCGCGATTGCGCGGCGTGGCCGGAGCGAAGCGGCGCTCATCCGCCGCCGCGGCCCCCTTATAAAAGCGGCGCTCGTTCACTTCGCCGCGCGCGCGGCTAGGCGAGCGCGCCGCTCGCGGATGATCAGCCACAGGAACAGTCCGATCGGTCCGGCGATCAGCGTCGCCAACAGGAACGGGATCTGGGTCAGCCGCGCAAAGCCCTTGTGATCGGCATCCTTGGCTATCCACAATCCGACGAACAGGTCGAAGGCGAGATAATGGGTCCAGCCGACGACGATCCCGCCGTCTGTCATGAACAGCCTGCGGATGCCCTCGATCGACGTGAAGCTGCCCTGCCCGGTGGCGCCAGCGACCTGTCCCGGATCGATCAGCTTGCCGAACAAAAGCACGAACAGGACCGCGTAAATCAGGCACAGGATCGCGACGCCGGCATAAAGCACCAGCGCCATCACCTTCGGCCCGCGCGGCAGCAGCGCAAGCGCGAGCCAGCCGGCGAGAGCGATGCTGTTGGTGAAACCGAACAGGAAATCCCAGGTCATGCCGGTTCGGCCTCGGGATCGTCGCCGGTCCAGTCGTGACGGTGGCTGAACCACAGGATCGTCAGCGGCAGGGTCAGCAGGACCGCGAGCGAATCGCCGTCGCCGCGAAGCTTTCGCCAGCGAACATGACCGAGCCAGAACATCGCCATGATCGCAAAGCCGAACGCGGACGCCGGAATGTCTCCTAGCGATAAGATCAGCGCCGCGAAATCTTCAGGAGCGCGCGCGCCGCCGATGACGAGCAGGGACACCGCGAAAGCGAACGCCGCGTCGGTGAAATTGTCGAGCCTGTCGGTCATCCGCTCCCCCCGAA
>JALYQH010000151.1 GCA_030855945.1 Pseudomonadota bacterium
ATTCTCCGCTCGCCGGGCGCGCCGGCGTGGAATTTCCGTTGCCGCGGTGCGATGATCATGGTCGAGGACAGCCTGGTGATCGACGGCCGCGGCTCGCCGCTGTCGACGCTGCAACTTGTGGTCGTCGGCGAAGTGTCGAGCGTCGGCGGAGAGATAGCCTGGCAATTCCGCCGCTCGAGCTAGCTGAACAAGGACCGAAGTGATGACCTCCATCGTGCCCATCCGCCGGGCCCTCATTTCGCTCTCGAACAAGGAGGGGATCGACGCGCTCGCCGCCGGGCTTGCCAGTCACCGAGTAGAGCTGGTCTCCACCGGCGGCACCGCGGCGAAGCTGCGCGAGCTTGGCCACGAAGTGCGCGACGTCGCGGAACTGACCGGCTTTCCGGAGATGATGGACGGCCGCGTCAAGACGCTCCATCCCAAGGTCCACGGCGGACTGCTCGGCGTGCGCGGCAATCCCGAGCATGTCGCGGCGATGGAGGCGCACGGCATCGCCGCCATCGATCTCGTCGTGGTCAATCTCTATCCGTTCGAAGCGACGGTCGCGAGCGGTGCCGATCGCGACACGATCATCGAGAATATCGACATTGGCGGGCCGTCCATGGTCCGATCGGCGGCGAAGAATCACGCTCATGTCGCGATCGTCACCGACCCCGCCGATTATGCGGCACTGCTCGAACAGCTCGATTCGAACGGCGGAACCGACGTGGATTTCCGCAAGCGGCTGGCGGCCAAGGCCTACGCTCTCACCGCCGCCTACGACTCGATGATTTCGCAATGGTTCGCCTTCGCCGACCAGGGCGAGCGCTTCCCGCCGACGCTGGCGCTGACCGCGAAGCGCGCCGACCAACTGCGCTATGGCGAAAATCCGCACCAGCATGCCGCGCTCTACTTTCCGGCAGGTCCGCACGCGCGCGGCATCGCCCAAGGCGAACAGGTCCAGGGCAAGGCGCTCAGCTACAATAATATCAACGATGCCGACGCCGCGCTGGAATTGATTGCCGAATTCCGGGGCGGCCCGCCGACCGTAGTCATCGTCAAGCACGCCAATCCGTGCGGAGTCGCCAGCGGCGCCACGCTGGCCGAAGCCTATGCGGCGGCTCTCGCCTGCGACAGCGTGTCGGCGTTCGGCGGGATCATCGCCGTCAACCGGCCGCTCGACGGGCCCACGGCCGAGGCGATCAGCGGCATTTTCACCGAAGTCGTCGTCGCCCCCGCCGCTGACGACGCCGCGCGCGCGGTATTTGCGAAGAAGAAGAATCTGCGATTGTTGCTCACCGGCGACTTGCCCGATCCGGCGCGCGGCGGGCTGGCGCTCAAGACGATCGCCGGCGGCTACCTGCTCCAGTCACGCGACAATGGCCGGATCGGGCGGGACGACCTCAGGACCGTCACGAAGCGCGCGCCGATGGCACATGAACTCGACGACTGCCTGTTCGCCTGGACCGTCGCCAAGCACGTCAAGTCGAACGCAATCGTCTACGCTAAAGATGGTGCAACCGTCGGGATTGGGGCGGGGCAGATGAACCGCCGCGATTCGGCGCGGATCGCCGCCGCCAAGGCGGTCGAAGCGGCCGAAACGATGGGCTGGCCCGAGCCGCGCACGATCGGATCGGCGGTCGCTTCCGACGCCTTCTTCCCGTTCGCCGACGGACTATTAGCCGCGGTCGAGGCGGGCGCGACCGCGGTGATCCAGCCCGGCGGATCGATGCGCGACGAAGAGGTCATCGCCGCTGCCGACGCGGCCGGGCTGGCGATGGTGTTCACCGGCATGAGACACTTCCGGCACTGATTGAAGTGCGGCAGGCTTGAGCGAAGCGAGCCACAAACATTAGCGCGGGGCGTCTCCGCCGGTTCCGGGCTCGGGTAGCGCAAGCTCGGCGATGTCCGCCTTCCGCATCTTGAACAATTCGCGGTCCTCTGGGCCGAAGCCGCGCGTCCACAGCACCGCTCCGAACGCGGCGAGGATTGCAGGGATGCCGACGATCAGCTCGGCCCATTCGGGCAGGCGCACGACGCCGGCGCCCACGACGGAGGCCGCCAATGCCGCCCAGATCAGCGGCCAGCGCCATCCCGAAACTCTCTCGCCCAGCACTCGCGCAAGCAGCCGGGTCTTGACTACGGCGGCGAACGCCAGCGCAAGCGCCAGCGCGATCGCCGGGCCCGTTGCCTGCCACATGATCGGCCAGCCGAGCTTGCGCATCCCGACGATCAGCAGCGCGGCGAGCGCCGCCTCCAGTGCGATCATGGTCAGGCTGATCACCATGTTGCGGTGGCGCGAGGTGTAGATCAGCGCGGCCTCGCTGACCGCGCCGGTGGCGGCGATGACTTCGGCGGCGAGCAGAAAGGCGAGCGCGGCGGTTCCGGCGACGAAGCCAGCCCCAACCAGCCCGAGCACCGCTTCCCCCGGGATGCCGAGCGCGAGCGCGACTCCGCCCTGCGCGGCGATCACCCAGAAGCCGACCTGGCGAACTTGGCGCGCGACTGCTTTCTTGTCGCCGATGGCAAGGTTGCGGCTGATCACCGGACCAAGGATCGGGTCGAAGCTGGTCTTGAGCTTGGACGGGAGCGAGGCGACCTGCTGCGCGACATAATAAATGCCGACGATCGCCGGCGAGAAAAATAGTCCGAGCACGGCGATATCGATGCGCCTGGAACCCCATTCGACCGCGTCGGCTGCGGCGACCGGCAGGTTGCGCCGCGCCATCTTCCACAGCGCGACGGGATGCGGGCTCCAGCCGTGGGGCAGGCCGTAAGCTCTGAGGAAGGGGATCATCGATGCGATCAACGCGCCGATCATCGACAGCCCATAAGCGATGATCAGCCCGTCGCGGATCGAGATGAACGACCAGGCAAACGCCGCGATCGAGATCGTCCACGGCTCGACCACCGCGCGCGCACGAACCGTCGATCCGACATCGTTGCGATAAGCGAGCGCGGCGAGGCTGATGTCCGACCAGGCCAGCGCGATGACCGTCACCGGCAGCATCCATTCGAGCCCGGTAATCTCGCTGTTGGGGAACATGATCTGCGGCACCAAAGCGAGCAGCGCCATCGCCACCGCCGAGCCGATCCCCGCGACCAGCAGCGCATCCCACACCACATGGACATGCTCGCGGTCGGTGTTGGACAATTGCTGGGCCAGTCCGCGCTTCAGTCCGAGAGTCGCCAACTGCGCGGCGAATTCGACGATCAGGACCGCAAAGGCGAAGCGGCCGAGCGCTTCGGCCCCGTAAATTCGACCGGCAATGAACAGGAATGGCAGCCGCGCCAGCAGCCGCAGAACGAAACCGAAGAAATTGATTCGCCCGCCTCGGGCGAGCGCCGCGAGGTCAGCGGTCGGCCTGGCGGGCTCGGCCGGGGTGCTCAATGCGCCGCGCCCCAATGCGCGCCCCAGCCGACCTCGACGTCGAGCGGCACGTCGAGGGTCAGCGCTGGCTCGGCGGCGCGGGCCATGACGTCACGAACCACTTTCGCAGCGGCCTCCTCCTTGCCGAGCGGCACTTCGAACACGAGTTCGTCATGAACCTGAAGGAGCATTTTGACATCGCTCATCCCCACTTCCGCCAACGCCCCGTCCATGCGGTTCATCGCGCGCTTGATCAGGTCGGCGCTGGTGCCCTGGATCGGGGCGTTGACCGCCGCCCGCTCGGCGCCCGCGCGGTGGCTTTGGTTAGGCGAGCGGATGTTCGGGAAATGGGTTTTCCGCCCGAACAAAGTCTGAGTGAAGCCATGCTCACGGACGAAGGACAGCGTGTCGTTGATGTAGGCATTGATGCCGGGGAAGCGCTCGAAATAGCGGTCGATAATAAATTTGCCCTCCTCGCGCGACACGCCGAGCCGGCTGGCGAGGCCCCAGGAGGAGATGCCGTAGAGAATGGCGAAATTGATCGTCTTGGCCTTGTTGCGGGTGTCGCGGTCGACCGTCCCGAACAATTCCTCGGCGGTCATATTGTGGATGTCCTCGCCCGCGGCGAACGCTTCCTTCAATTGCGGCACGTCGGCCATGTGTGCGGCGAGGCGAAGCTCGATCTGGCTATAGTCGGCGCTCATCAGCACATGTCCGGGCGCGGCGACGAACGCGTCTCGGATCTGGCGGCCCAATTCGGTGCGGATCGGAATGTTCTGCAGATTGGGCTCGGTCGACGATAGCCGCCCGGTCTGCGCCCCCGACAGGCTGTAGCTGGTGTGGACCCGGCCCGTCTCGGGATTGATCTGCGCCTGGAGCGCGTCGGTGTAGGTCGACTTCAGCTTCGATAGCTGGCGCCAGTCGAGCACCAGCCGGGCCACCGGCACGCCTTCGGCGGCGAGCCGCTCGAGCTCCGTGACGTCGGTCGAGTAGGTCCCGCTCTTTCCCTTGCGTCCGCCCTTGAGGCCGAGCCGGTCGTAGAGCACCGCGCCGAGCTGCTGCGGGCTGCCGATTGTGAACGGTCCCTCCGCCGCTTCGTAAACCTGCGTTTCGAGCTTGGCGATTTCGGTGGCGAACCTGCCGGACAGCTTGCACAGGTAAGCGCGATCCACCTCGATCCCGCGCTGCTCCATCCGGGAGACAGTCGCGACCAACGGGCGGTCGACCATTTCATAGACCCGCGCCGCGCCTTCGCTTGCGATGCGCCGCTTCAGCCGCTGCCACAGGCGCAGTGTAATGTCGGCATCCTCGGCGGCATATTCGGTCGCCGCGTCGATCGGCACCTTGTCGAAGCTGATCTGATTGCGCCCAACCCCGCAGACGGATTTGAAGGCGATGCACTGATGGTCGAAATGGCTCTTAGCCAGCTCGTCCATGCCGTGGCCCGAGCGACCAGCATCGAGGTCGAAGCTCATTACCAGCGTGTCGTCATAGGGCGCGACGGCGATGCCGTGTTTGGCGAACATCACCCAGTCATATTTGAGGTTATGGCCGATTTTGAGGACGGACGGGTCTTCGAGCAGCGGCTTGAGCTTGGCCAGCACGAAGTCGAATGGGAGCTGGTTCGGGGCTTCGGACAGCAAATCGCCGCCGCCATGGCCGACCGGAATGTAGCACGCCTTGTTGGCTTGGGTGGCGAGGCTGATACCGACCAGCTTCGCCACGATGCAGTCGATGCAATCGGTCTCGGTATCGACCGCGACGAAGCCCTGGTGCCGCGCCTCGGCGATCCAGCGGTCGAGCGCTTCCTCGCTCGTCACCATCTCGTACAGCGTGCGGTCGACGGTGATCTTTTCCGGCTTGGCGGGCTTGGGCGGCGTCATGACGGCAGCGATCGTCCCCGCCGACCCCGACGCGGTGTTGCTCCCGCCCCCGATCATCCGCGTCAGCAGCGCCTTGAACCCCTGATCCTCGAGGAACTCGCGCAGCGGCTCGGGCGGGATTCCCTTGAGCGCCAGATCCTCAAGCGGCTCGGGAAGCTCGGCATCGCACGCCAGCCGAACGAGTTCGCGCGACAACCGCGCGTTGGCGGCGTGGTCGATCAGCGATTGTTTAAGCTTGGGCTTTTTGATGCTGTCGGTCGAGGCGAGCACGGTTTCGAGGTCGCCATATTCGACGATCAGCTGGCTCGCAGTCTTGGGACCGATTCCGGGAACGCCAGGAACATTGTCGACGCTGTCGCCCATCAGCGCGAGCACGTCGCCGAGCTTTTCCGGCGGAACACCGAACTTGGCCACGACATAATCCTTGTCGATCCGGCGGTCGTTCATCGTGTCGAGCATGTCCACGCCCGGCTCGATCAGCTGCATCAGATCCTTGTCGCTGGAAACGATGGTCGTCGACCAGCCCGCGGCCAGCGCGGCCTTGGCGTAGCAGGCGATGATGTCGTCGGCCTCCAGCCCCTCGGTCTCGATGCACGGGATCGAGAAAGCGCGGGTGGCCGACCGGATCAGCGGGAATTGCGGAATGAGGTCGTCGGGCGGTGGCGGGCGGTTGGCTTTGTACTGGTCGTACATCGAGTTGCGAAAAGTGGTCGACGATTTGTCGAGGATGACCGCCATGTGGGTCGGGCCGTCGGCCTTGTTGAGACCGTCGGCGAGCTTCCACAGCATCGCGGTATAGCCATAGACCGCGCCGGCCGGGACCCCGTGGCGGTTGGTCAGCGGCGGAAGGCGATGATAGGCCCGGAAAATGTAAGAGGACCCGTCGACGAGATAGAGGTGGTTGTGCTGCGCGGCCATGTGGTGGATTGCTGTAGCAGGGTGCGCGCATGTTGCCAGCCTCTGGGCAGGCTGAGGGAGTCGGAACGATGGGCGAGAAGTCCGCCAAGGGATTTGAACGTCACCGCCAGCCGTGGACCAGCGACGAAATCCAGAAGCTGCACCGGCTGGCAGCCAAGGGCATGAGCCTGCGCGGCATCGCCAAGGCAATGACGCGAAGCGAGGAGTCTATTCAGGTGCGCGCGAAGACGGACGGCTTGAAAGTAATCAAGTTGCGATAGCAGCAATTCGCCTGTCCACCCCCGGTTAACGATTGTGATGCCATCATTGGAACATCGCTCTAAGTAGGCGGTTCAACCTTCGAGCCTTCCTGTCCACCATTGCTCGTCGTCGCCGGCGGGAGCTTGAGGCGGGGATGGCTTCCCGCCTAGGACCGACCATGCCCGCCCAACCCTCCATCGATGCCCGTCAACTGCTTCGCGATGTCTCGATCTTCGCCAAACCCGCGCTTGGCCGCAGCCTGTTCGAGCTGCTGATAACGGTTTTTCTGTTCATGCTTTTGTGGGCGG
>JALYQH010000158.1 GCA_030855945.1 Pseudomonadota bacterium
CCCGTAGCTGCCGTGGCGCGCAATATGTCAATCAGCCGAAGCACCCAATAAGGCTCGAGGTTCGACAAAGGCTCGTCGAGCAGCAGCAGGCGCGGCCGGGCGGCGAGGGCGCGGGCAAGCAGTACGCGCGCCCGCTCGCCGGTCGACAGGCGGTCGACCGTGCGACCGGCAAGCTCGGTCAGCTCGAACAGGTCGACCAGCTCATCGATCCGCGAAGCGTCGCTCGCGCCGAGGCCAAGCGCGATCACGTCGCGCGCGGCAATCGGCCAACCGACCTCGCGCGACGCCGGCAGGAAAGCGAGCAAGCGGCGGCGGCGAGCCTCGCCGAGCTTATCCACGTCTTGGCCGTCGATGGCGACCTCGCCGCCTGCTTGCTCGACCCGGGCGAGCGCGCGGAGCAGGCTGGTCTTGCCGCCGCCGTTGGGGCCGACGAGCGCAACCATCTGTCCGGCCTCGACTGTCAGGTCGGTCGGGCTCAGCCGGGCTTCCAGAGCGACAGCGGTTGCGCAAAGCGACGTCATGCCGCCACGCCGCGCCGCATGCGGACGACCAGCCACAGGAACAGCGGCGTTCCGAACAAGGCGGTGACGACTCCGATCGGGATCGGCCGGTCGAGCGGAATCGCGCGCACCGCTAAGTCCGCGAGAGTCAGCAGGATCGCGCCGATCAGCGCGGCAGGAACCATCGCCCGGCCGGGATGGCCACGAACGATACGGCGCGCCAGCACCGGTGCGACCAATCCGACGAAGCCGATCGCCCCGGCAACCGCGACACAGGCGCCGACCGCGATGGCCGACAGGCAGATGACTTCGAGCGCCAGGCGGCGCGGCTGGTGGCCGAGAGAGGCGGCGACATCCTCGCCGAGGGCGACCAGGTCGAGCGCGCGGGTTCGGCGCAGGATCAAGGCGCAGGCTGTGGCGGCGGGGATCAGCGCTGCGAGCGCCTGGAGCAGGCTGCGATCGACGACGCTGCCCATCAGCCAGTCGAACGCATCGTAGAATGCGAAGGGCGAAGGGGCGAGGGCGAGGGCAAGGCTGGTCGCGGCCCCGGCGGCGAGCGCGATCGCCAGCCCGGCGAGGAGCAAGGTGGCGGTATCGGCGCGGCGGCCGGCAAGAGTGACCAGCATCCCCATCGCGGCGAGCGCGCCCGCGGCGCCGCAAGCTGCCAGCGCCATTGGCTGTGTAAACCCGAGCCAATAGCCGCCAAGTACCGCGCCGAGGGCCGCGCCGCTCGACGCGCCGCTAATGTCTGGCGAGGCTAAGGGGTTGGCGAAAATCGCCTGGAGTGCGGCGCCGCTGATCCCGAGCACCGCGCCATAGCCGAGCGCAAGCAGGGTGCGGGGCAGGCGCAGCTCGACCAGGAGCAGGTTGGTCAAATCGGGGTCGAGGAAGAGCGGATCGAAGGGCAGCAGGAGATGCGCCGCCGCCAGTCCAACCATGAGGATTGCAATGAGTAATCTCACTGAAGGTCCCTCAATCTCTCGATTTCATCAAGCATCAAAGGCCCGGCACAGGTCCAGCGGCGGCCGTCGGCATCGATCCGCCGCGACGGCATGCGGCGGATCAGCGGGTGGTCGAGCCAGCGTTGGCCGAGCGAGGGCTGGGCTCGCCGATAGGAGGAGCGGAGCAGCACCGTCGGTGGCTCCAGCGCAAGCGTTTCGAGGCTGGCACGGCCGCCCGGAAGGGGGCGTTGGGTGAGCCCTGCAAGCCGCATCCACTCGGCGCCCAGCGACGACGCGCGGAGACTGTCGCCACCGCCAGTGAGGAAGATGGTGTCGCGTTGCGGGCGCGGCGCCGCTCGGAGCCGCGCCAGGCGCTTGCGCCATCCATTGGCGCGGCGCGGGTCGCCGAGCATGGCCGCGACCTTGAGCATCGTCCGATCGACCTCGGCAACGCTCGCGGGGTAGTCGAGACGGATCGCACGCACGCCAAGCTTTCTCGCGATCAGGCTGGTCGCGCGCCCGCCGCCGCTCATGGTCAGGAGGATCGTCGGACGGTGAGATAGTGCGCTCTCAAGGTTACCGCGATTGTCCGGGAAACGCCGCGCCCTCCGCCACAGCGGCGAGTCCGCCGGATCGTGCGACAGGCGGCTGATGCTGGCAATCTCGTCCGGCCGCGCGAGCAGAAGCAGATATTCGTCGCTGCAGAGGTCGAGCGACGCCACGCGCAGCGCCGCCGCCGCGCTAGCGGCCGAAAGCGAAGCGAAGGCCGGCATGGATGCCCCTTCCTTCGGTGCGGTAGCCGACGATGTCCTGATAGTCGGCGCCGAAGGCGTTGGCGATTCGAGCTGAGACTTCGACCGAATTCGTCAACGTGTAGGCAAGGCGGGCGTTGGCCAGCCAATATTGCGACAGGCGCGCACGTTCGGCTGGAAAGACATCGAAATCGCTGTCGATTCGCGCGCCGGTATAAGCGATCGCTGAGCCGTAGATCAGTGGTCCCACCGCGCCATCGACCGCGATGCTGCCGCTGTGGCGGGGGCGACGCTGCTCCTTGATCTGGCCGGCTGCGACCGACGGCTCACTGGCGTCAAGCCATGCATAGGTTGCGCTCAGGCGGAGCGCCTCCGACGCCGCCCAGCTAGCCTCGGCTTCCACTCCTTGGCGGCGGCTGCGGCCGTCGGCGTTGGCGGTGGTCGAAAGGAAAGTCGTCGAATCGAATACGTCGACGATCTCGTGACGAAGCCGCTGACGGTAGTAAGTCAGCCCGGCCGAGAGTGCGCGGAGGCGATAGCGCAGCGACACTTCGCCGCCGCGGCTCGACTCGGGGCGCAGCGCGGCATTGCCGACGAAGCTCCCCGGGAAGAAGCCAAACAGGTCGAAGAAGGTCGGTTGGGCGATGCCCTGGCCAAAGGTCGCCGACACCTGAAAGCCGCGTCCTAGCTCGGCGAGCAGCGCGGCGCGGACGGTGGTGGCGTCCTTGAACTTCGAGAAGACGTCGTGGCGCAGCGCGAGATCGGTAGAGATCGGGCCGAGGCCGGCCATTTTCCATTCGAACGTCAGCGACTGATGGCGGCGGGACCGGTCCTGGTCGGTGAAACCGCCAAAGGCGGTGTCGCGCGCCTCGAACGTCTCGTGCTCGGCCTCGCCCGCGGCAATCAGCGTGTGTCGGCCGATGCGGTGTCCGGCCTCGAGCGTCACGGTGCGCCGGGTAGCGTCGGTGCGGTTGACCGGATCGTCGCCCACGAAATTGCGATTGGCCGAGCCGAGCAGGCTCGCGGAGGCGATGGCATAGCTTGCCTTGCGGTCGCCGAGCGTGGCGAAGAGGCGCCCCGCAGCAAGGCGGTTGCGGCTGCGGTCGAGCGTGTCGGCGCGAAGGAAGGTCACCGGGTCGAACCCGTCGAACTGATTGCGACCTCTAAGCGCGAAGCCCGATCCGCCGACGAGCAAAGCGGGGGACAGTCGCCATGCACCGGCGACGCGCGCCGAGAGGTTGCGGTAACCGTCACGGTCGCCCTCGCCCGAGAAGCTGTCGATGCCGTCGCTGCCCTGCGCCGCGAGGCCGACCGACAGGCCGCGCTCGGCGTTGCCGATCGCCGTTCGCCCGGCGCCGCGCCACGTTCCTAAGCTGCCTCCCTCGACTAGCGCGCCGCTTCCGCCGCTGCCCGGGGCGCCGCCGGAGACCGCGACCACGCCGCCAATCGCCTCGCTGCCCCATAGCGCGGATTGCGGACCGCGCACGACCTCGACTCGGCTGGCAAGGTCGGCATTGAGCAGCGCGAAGCGGGGGATGTTACCCGCGGCGGGGTCGTTTGCGCGAATCCCCTCGACGAACAGCAATGTATGATTGGCCTCGGCACCGCGAATGCGAACGTCGGTCAGCGACCCCGCAGGCCCGCTGCGCGACACCGCTGCCGAGGGGATTAGTCGCAGCAGATCGCTGACCAGCGACGTGCCGAGCCGCTCGATCCGCGCGGCGTCGATCAGGGTGACGCTGGCGGGGCTGGCGCCGGCGGCCTCCTCGGCGCGCGAGGCAGTGACGACGATTGTCGATTGTAGATCTAGTGGCAAATCGGGCATGCGAATTTCCTTCCAGTCCATGACATGTCGTCACGGAGGGAAGGGCACGCACCCAAGGACACGCGATCCGCCCACGTCGCACGGCTGGTCCCGGCCGGGAAACGGACGACGGACCAAGGCGGGTTCCTGACTTCCCGCGCGACCCTGTCACTATTGGGCGCGCGGTTCACAGTTGCGGGCACAGTGCCGGACTTTTCCGGCTTCCCCCTTCGCCGACGGCATTACACCGCCGGACCCTGATCCTGCGGGGGCAGTTGGCGAACGCCGCCATGCTTGTCAATGGCGGCCCGCTGGGCTAGGGGCGCGCCATCTTTTGAGGCTGGTCGGAACCAGCCACCACATTGAGGAATAAGCCATGAAAAGCGGGATTCACCCGGACTACCACCTCATCACAGTCCAGATGACCGACGGCACCAGCTATCAGACGCGTTCGACCTGGGGCAAGGAAGGCGACACGCTGGTGCTCGAAATCGACCCGACCGCGCACCCGGCCTGGACCGGCGGACGCGGCGGAATGCTCGATACCGGCGGTCAGGTCGCACGCTTCAACAAGCGTTTCGGCGGGCTCAGCCTGGGCAAAAAAGCTGAATAATCTCGCTTCGGCGATGACATCTTTTCCGGCTCCAACCACTCGCTTGGCTCCTCCACTGGAGACCGAGCGGCTGGTGCTGCGCCGCTTCGAGACGAGCGACTTCGACGCGCATCTCGCGATCATGGCCGAGCCCGAGGTGCACCGCCATCTCGGCCCGCCGATGAGCCGCGAGGATTTGTGGCGGCGGACGATTGGCGGGGTCGGCATGTGGATCGTGCTCGGCTTCGGCGGGTGGATGGTCTTGCGCAAGGATGACGGCACATTGATCGGCAATGTCGGCTTCTTCGACGCGCGTCGCGATCTCGACCCCGACTTTGGCGGCGCGCCCGAAATGGGTTGGATATTTTCGGCCGCCGCCCGCGGCCAGGGGCTGGCGCGCGAAGCGTGCGACGCAGCGCTCGGCTGGCTCGACGCAAACCTGCAGCCGACCCCGGTGTGGGCGATCATCGAGCCCAGCAACGAGGCATCATTCAAGCTGGCGGCGCGGCTCGGCTTTGAGCGACTAAGCGACAGCATCTATCACGACGAGCCGATCGCGGTCCTCAAGCGGGCCGCGCGCTCCGTCTAAAAGGCCGCGATCCCGGTAATCGCGCGGCCCAAAATCAGCGCGTGGACGTCATGCGTGCCCTCATAAGTGTTGACCGTCTCTAGGTTCGCGGCGTGGCGCATGACCTGGAATTCCGCGCTGATGCCGTTGCCGCCGTGCATGTCGCGGGCGGCCTGGGCGATATCGAGCGCCTTCCCGCAATTATTGCGCTTGATCAGGCTGATCGCCTCGGGGACAAGCTCTCCGGCTTCCATCCGCCGCCCGACGCGCAGCGCGGCATGGAGACCGAGGCTGATCTCGGTGACCATGTTGGCGAGCTTGAGCTGCACGAGCTGGGTTGCGGCGAGCGGGCGCCCGAACTGCTTGCGGTCGAGCGTGTAGCCGCGCGCCGCGGCGAAGCACGCCTCGGCGGCGCCCATCGTGCCCCAGGCGATTCCGTAGCGGGCGCGGTTGAGGCAGCCGAACGGGCCCTTCAATCCGGCGACATTGGGCAGCAGCGCGTTCTCGCCCACCTCGACCTCGTCCATCACGATTTCGCCGGTGATGGAGGCGCGCAGGCTGAGCTTCATGCCGATCTTGGGGGCGGAAAGACCCTTCATCCCCTTTTCGAGGATGAAACCGCGGATCGCGCCGCCATGCTCTTCGGACTTGGCCCACACCACGAACACATCGGCGATGGGTGAGTTGGTGATCCACATTTTCGAGCCCGACAGGCGGTAGCCGTTGGCGGTCTTGGTCGCGCGCGTGCGCATTCCGCCGGGGTCGGAGCCGGCGTCTGGCTCGGTCAGCCCGAAGCAGCCGACCAGTTCGCCGCTCGCGAGGCCGGGGAGATATTTCTTGCGCTGCTCGTCCGAGCCATAGGCATTGATCGGATGCATCACGAGCGAGCTTTGCACCGACATCGCCGAGCGATAACCCGAATCGACCCGCTCGACTGCCCGCGCGATCAGGCCATAGCTGACATAGCCGAGCCCGGCGCCGCCATATTCGGGCGAGATGGTCGCGCCGAGCAGGCCGAGCCCGCCCATTTCGCGCAAAATCTCGCGGTCGAAATTCTCGTCGAGATAGGCTTCGGTGACCCGCGGCTGGAGGCTGGCCTGGGCATAGCCTTCGGCGGTGTCGCGGACCATTCGCTCCTCGTCGGTCAGCTGGGCATCGAGCCCGAGCGCATCTTCCCAGTCAAAAGACAGGATCGCCGGGTCGCCCAAATTCTTCTCCATTCACTGTCAGGGTGTCGCGGCGTCCTTTAGCGAGGCGGGCGCGGGCGCGCCAGAGGTGGTCGCGCCAGGACGCATTTCATCGACGAGGCGTTTGATTTTGTCGGAGGCGCCCCTCTTGCTATTGGGGCCGCTCGCGGCGCACCCCACGTTGGGCAAGCAAAGCGATATGCAGGAACAGGCACCATGACCCCCGAGTGGATCCGGTCGAGCGCGACGATGAAGGCGGCGCTCGACGCGTGCCGGCGGCATTTCGGCTATGCCGCCTTGTTCAGCGCGCTGCTCAACCTGCTGTTCATCGCGCCGATGCTGTACATGCTCCAGGTCTATGACCGGGTGATGCCGACCCAGGGGCGGACGACCTTGCTCCTCCTGACGATCGTGCTGGCGCTGGCCCTGGCGACGCTTGCCGGGCTGGAGGCGATCCGCTCGCGGCTGCTGGTCCGCGCCAGCGTCCGGCTCGACCAGGTGATGGCCGGGCCGATCATGCGCGCGACCCTGCTTCAGCCCGACAGTTCCCAGCGGCTCGCGCGGCAGGCGGTCCGCGAGTTCGACGTGCTTCGCCAGGCGCTGACCGGCCCCGCGGTGCTCGGCGTGCTCGATGCGCCGTGGGTGCCGATCTACATCTTGATCGCCTTCCTCATTCACCCTTGGATCGGCGTGCTGACGCTTGGCGGCGCACTGCTGATCATCCTGCTCGCGTGGCGCAACGAGCGGGCAACTCGCGAGCCGTTGCAGCAGGCCAATGTCGCCGCCGGCCGCTCCTACGCCGCCTACGACGCCTCGGTCGCCTCGTCCGACGTGGTTCGTGCGCTCGGGCTGCGCGAGGCGATGGTCCGCGGGCATTTGGGCGACCGCCGGGCGATGATGGAGCTTCAGACCGACGCCGGGATGACCTCGGCCAAGCTCACCGCCCATTCGAAATTCGTGCGGCTGTTGCTTCAGTCGCTGGCGCTCGGCGTCGGCGCGTTGCTGGCGATCGACGCCAAGGTCAGCCCGGGCGCGGTGTTTGCGTCGATGTTCATCGTCGGCCGGGCTCTGGCGCCGATCGATCAGTTGGTCGGGGGCTGGCGGTCGATCATCCAGGCGCGCGGCGCGATCGCCGTGCTCGACGAACTGTTTGGCGCGACCCCGCCCGATGTCGCCCGCACCCGCCTGCCGGCTCCGATGGGGCGGCTCGATATCGAAGGACTGACCGTGGTCGGGCAGGGGCAGAAGCCCATCCTCTACAATATCGGCTTCCGCGTCGAACCGGGCGAAGTGGTGGCGATCGTCGGGCCGAGCGGAGCGGGCAAGTCGACGCTGGTCCGCGCCATCGCGGGAGCGATCCGCGCAACCGGCGGCCATGTCCGCTTCGACGGCGCCGAGCAGCGCGACTGGGACCCAGAGCAGCTCGCCGACCATGTCGGCTTCATGCCGCAGGAAACCCGGCTGTTCGCGGGAACGATCAAGGACAATATCTCGCGCTTCCGCGGGCTCACCGGCGAGCCTGCACATGAGCTCGACGAGGATGCGGTGGCGGCGGCGACGCTTGCCGGGGCGCATGAAATGATCCTCCAGCTGCCCGGCGGCTATGACAATATGATCCAGCTTGGCGGCGGCGGCCTTTCGGCGGGACAGGCGCAGCGCATCGCGCTCGCGCGGGCGCTGTTCCGCGGCCCGCGCTACGTCATTCTCGACGAGCCCAATGCCAGCCTCGACGCCGAGGGCGATTCGCAGCTGACGGTGACGCTTGAGCAATTGAAAAAGCGCGGAACGACGATCCTGGTGGTCGCGCACCGGCTGAGCGTGCTCCCAGTGGTCGACAAATTGCTCGTGATCCGCGACGGCCGGCTGGCGATGTATGGCGCGCGCGACGAGGTGCTGCGCAAGATCGCGCCGCAACAGCAGCGCGTATCGGTGCAAGGGTGATAGCGATGGACCGTTCGGATCAGCAATTGATCCATGCCGGCGGCGGCGAGCTCGCGCTGGCGGGCGGTGAGGCCGATACGCAAGCCGACCCGCGGAGCGAAATCCGCATCGGCCTGATCATCGCCGCTTTGTTCTTCATCGGCCTCGTCGGTTGGGCCGCGGTGGCGCGGCTCGACGCGGCGGCGGTCGCGCCGGGCAGGCTGGTGGTGTCGGGGCAGCGTCAGACCGTCCAGCAC
>JALYQH010000163.1 GCA_030855945.1 Pseudomonadota bacterium
CGCTGGGGGTCGAGCGACGCGGCGAGGCGGCGCGGCTGGTGGCGGCGGCCGGCGCGCTGTCGGGCGAGCCATATCAGCGATTGATACATCAATTGCCGCACATCGACGCCCCCACCCTGCCCGGCCACGACGAGGGGGCGGTCAGTCATCAGATTCGGCACGCTGCCCGTGCAGGGGAGGCCAGTTCTTCCGTTATCTATTCCGAGCGGAGACCGGCGGAGCGGTCTTCCCTGCCATTGCCGTTCGCAACAAGGAGCCACCCCAGGAATGAGATGAGCATCGGTTTCCGGTTGCTCTGGATCGTCCTGATCGCGTTTGGCGCGGCCTTTGCGGCGGGAATGTATCTCGCTGGATTGGAGAGCCTGTCGCGGATGATCGAAAGCTAGTCCGCCCGATACCGCCTCATATCCCGACGTTGGCCCCGGCGCAGGCATCCCCTGCGCTGCCGGGAAGGATATGTCATGCGCAAGCAAATCGTTGAAGCCGCCGCTTATGAAGTTGCCACCCAGGTACGCACTGTCGAGGACGTCATCGAAAACGCCCTCGAGGAAATCGCAGAGCTGCAGGGGCGAATGATCCGTGCCCGCGCTGCCGCCGGCATCGCCACCGCCACCGGTCATGGCGCGTTCGAGCATCTCGCCTCCGCGCTGCAAGGGCTGATCGTCGCTCGCGGCGGCATGGCCCATTGCCACGGCGCGCTGGTCGAGGCGAAGCAGTTCGTCCCAGGCCTCCGCACCGTATCGTTCGGCGAGGGCCACGAATGCCCCCCCAGCGGGGCGGCCGTCGATCTACGAATCGTCGCTTGAGGTTTACCGGCCGGACTGCGCTTTGTAGTCCGGCCGTATTCCCATGCTGACTCCGCTCACCTATTTCATCGTCCTCGCCGCCGTCAGCGGCTATGCGTTCCTGCGCGGACGTGCCGACGAGCGGGTTGCGGTCGCTATCTGCATCGCGGCGACCATCGCCACCAACCTCGTCGTGCTTCCGCTTCACGCCCGTTACTCCGGAGTCGAGACTGGTATCCTCCTGATCGACGTGCTGACCCTTGCCGGTTTCACGCTGCTGGCGCTTCGGTCCGACCGCTTCTGGCCGTTGTGGGTCGCCGGATTTCAGCTGACCACCGTCCTTTCCCATCTGATCAAAGCGATCGACTTCGACCTGATGCCCCAGGCCTATGCCGCCGCCGCGCGCTTCTGGGTCTATCCGATTTTTCTGATCATCGTCGTCGGGACGTGGCGCGCGCATCGGCGGCGGGTCGACTCGCTCGCGCCGCGCGCAAACACGGCCTAGCGGAGCGGCCCACCGCATCCTAGGTTGCGCCGATGGCCGAAATATCCGCCCTTGCCGGCGCAATTCTCGACGCGATCGAAGAGCCGGCGCTGATCGTCCGCGACAATCGCACCCTTGCTGCCAATCGCGCCGCCTTGGCCCTTCTTGGCGGGGCCATCGTCGGGCGTGACCTGCGGTTCGCAATCCGCCATCCGCTCGCGCTCGATTCGATTGCTTCAAAAAGCGAGGCGCAGATCGATCTGGTCGGCATCGGCTCGGCCGACCGGCCGTGGCATTTGAGTGCGCGCGCGCTGACCGACCATTCGATCCTCGTCCGCCTGTCGGACCGGTCGCAGCTGCTTGCCGCCGAACGGATGCGGACCGACTTTGTCGCCAATGCCAGCCATGAGCTGCGCACCCCGCTGGCAACTATTATCGGCTATGCCGAGACGCTGGCCGAAGAGTCGCCGCTGGACGAAGGCCTGCGCAGCCGGTTCGGCGAGACGATCGGCGCCGAGGCCAGGCGCATGCTGAGCATCGTCGAAGATTTGATGAGCCTGTCGCGGATCGAGGCCGACCGGTTCAATTTGCCGTCAAGCACGGTCGACTTGGCGAGCGTTGCGCGCATCGCCATCGAGCAGGCCGCGCCGCTGCTCGAGCGCCGCGGCTGCTCGATCGAGCCGAAAATCGAGCCCGGCCTGCCCGCGATTCGAGGCGACCATGGTCAATTGCTCCAGCTCGCCGACAACCTCATCGGTAACGCGCTGCGCTATGGCTGCAACGAGACGCAATGCCGTATCGAGGTCGAGGTCCGGCGCGACGGGCTTCGCGCAGCACTGGTGGTGCGCGACCATGGCGACGGCGTTGCCGCCGAGCATATCCCGCGCCTGACCGAACGCTTTTACCGGATCGACGCCGCGCGCAGCCGCGATTCGGGCGGGACCGGGCTCGGCCTCGCCATCGTCAAGCATATCGTCGAGCGCCATCGCGGTACGCTCGACATCCGCTCCCGGTCTGGAGCCGGGACCGAAGTGACGGTTTCGCTGCCATTGTCATGAAAGCGTAACCGAAGCGTCACAGGGGGTAGCGGAGCCGGCGCTAGAGCGTCCGCATTGTCGCCCGGACATGTTCTGCCCTCATGGGGAGTTTTAAGCGATGAAGAGGTTTTTGGTCGCGCTGCCGCTGGTAGCGCTGGTCGCGGCTTGCGGCGATAGCGGATCCGGCAGCACCGGCACCAAGCTCACGGTGGTCGGATCGTCGACCGTCTATCCGTTCACGACCGCGGTCGCCGAGGAGTTCCAGCGCGCCAATCCGGGAAGCAGCGTGATCGTCGAATCGACGGGCACCGGCTCCGGAATCAAGCTGTTTTGCGGCGGGGTCGGCGAGCAATTCCCAGACATGGTCAACGCCTCGCGGCCGATGAAGGCGAGCGAATATGCCGATTGCGCCGCAGCCGGCGCGAAAAACGTCATCGAGCTTCCGGTCGGCATCGACGGCTTGACCCTGATCCAGGCCAAGGGCCAGCCCGCGCTCAACCTGACGCTCGCCGACATTTACGAAGCGCTCGCCGCCAATCCCTACGGCAAGCCGCAGACGGCGGTCACCTGGCGCGACGTCAACCCGGCCTTGCCGGCGACCAAGATCCGCGTCCTCGGCCCGCCGCCGACGTCCGGCACGCGCGACAGCCTTGCCGAGCTGATTTTGGAAGCCGGGTGCAACAGCGATCCGGCGATGAAGGCGCTCAAGGCTTCCAACGCCGATCAGCATAAGGCGACGTGCACCAAGATTCGCGAGGACGGCGCGTTCGTCGAGGCGGGCGAGAACGACAATCTCCTCGTGCAGAAGGTCGCCGCCGACCCGGGTGCCCTGGGCGTGCTCGGCTACAGCTTTCTTGAGGAAAACGCCGACCGCGTCGGGCCGGTGTCGATCGGCGGGGTTGCCCCGACCGAAGCGACGATCAGCGATCTCAGCTATCCCGGGTCGCGCAAGCTGTTCCTCTATGTGAAGGGCGAACATATGGCTCCCAAGCCCGCGATCAGGCAGTTCATCGAGGCCTACGCCCGGGCGATGGGCAAGGACGGGCTGCTCGCCCGGCGCGGCCTGGTCCCGCTCGGCGAGGACGACGCGGCCGCGGCGACCGCCCAGGCGGCGGCTCTGACGCCGCTCGACCCGGCAAGCTTGAAGTAAACGGCACCGGACGCGGCGAGCGCCATGAGCATCATCATTGCACTCGTTGCGGTTCTAGCCGTCGTCATCGGCGCCGGCTTATTCGCCTACAGCCGGGTGAAGCGGCTGCGCGCAGAGGCGGCCAGTTCCACCACGCGTCTCAACAGTCTGCCCGTCTACCACGGCTTCTACGTCGCTTTGTGGGCAGCGTTGCCGGCGCTTGCCTTCCTCGCCATCTGGACGCCGGTTCAATCGACGCTGGTCGAGCGGGCCGTGCTCGCTTCTCCCGCGGGGCAGGCGCTGCCCGACTTCGCCATGCAGCGCGACTCGATCCTCACCGAAGCGCGCGACATTGCCAGCGGCGCATTGGAGGCCGGGTTCAACCCGGAGTCGAGCGCGCTCGCCCCGATCTACGCTGAAGCGAACGCCGGTTATGCGACGATGGGCGGCGCGCTGGCGATCTTCCTTGCGATCGGCGGTGCATTTGTCGCCCTGCGTCGGATCAAGGTCGATTTCCGCGCGCGCACCAAGGTCGAGCGTTGGGTCCTGGTCATGCTGGTCGGCGCATCGCTGATCGCCATCCTCACCACGCTCGGCATCGTCCTCTCCTTGTTGTTTGAAACCCTGCGCTTCTTTCAGTTGGTGAGCCCGACCGAATTTCTGTTCGGGACGACCTGGAGCCCGCAGACGGCGATCCGCGCCGACCAGGCCGGCTCATCGGGCGCATTTGGATCGATCCCCCTGTTCTGGGGGACCGCTTTCATCGGAGCGATCATCGCAATGATCGTCGCCATTCCCTTGGGTCTGATGAGCGCAATCTTCCTCACTCAATATGCGCCGGCGCGGCTGCGTTCCTGGGCCAAGCCGCTGCTCGAGATCCTCGCCGGTGTCCCGACCGTGGTCTATGGCTATTTCGCGGCGCTGACGGTGGCGCCGATGGTGCGCGACCTCGGACTGTCGGTCGGGATCAGCTCGGCAAGCAGCGAAAGCGCGCTCGCCGCCGGGCTCGTGATGGGCATCATGATCATTCCGTTCGTCAGTTCGATGGCCGACGACAGCATCGCCGCGGTGCCTCAGGCGATGCGCGACGGCAGCTTGGCACTGGGCGCGACCAAGTCGGAGACAATCAAGAAGGTGGTCCTCCCCGCCGCGCTTCCGGGCGTGGTCGGCGGCGTGCTGCTAGCGGTGAGCCGGGCGATCGGCGAGACGATGATCGTGGTGATGGCCGCCGGCCTCGCCGCCAACATGACCGCCAATCCGTTCGAGAGCGTGACCACCGTCACCACGCAAATCGTCCAACTGCTGACGGGCGACCAGGAATTCGACAGCGCCAAAACGCTCGCCGCCTTCGCGCTTGGGCTTGCTCTCTTCATCATCACGCTGATCCTCAACCTCATCGCGCTGCGCTTCGTACGGCGCTACCGAGAGGCTTATGAATAGCCCTGTCCTGAGCGCTGCCGAAAGGGCCGGCGCCTCGACGCGCTGGACCGACGGCTCGATGACCGATCGCGTCGCGGGACGCTACGCTGCCGAGCGGCGCTTCCGCCTGTTCGGGCTGGTCGCGGTCGGCCTGTCGCTGGCGTTCCTCGCCTTCCTGCTGGTTACCATGATGTGGAGGGGACTCGGGGGTTTCACCCAGAGCGAGATCAGGCTGACGCTCGACTTTCCGCGGTCCGACGTGATGCTCGATCCGGCTGCGCTGGCCGGTCCGCAAGCCAAGCAGGTCGTCGCAGCCGCCGATCTTCGGGGGTTGATCGAGAAGACCGCCACCGCTCGCTATGGGCCAAGCGCCGGCGACTTGATCGGCGGCGGAAGCGCGCGCTCGCTCGGAGAACAATTGATCGACGATCCGTCGCTGCTCGGGCGCAGCGCCGAGCTATGGCTGCCAATGTCATCGCCGGCCGACGTTGCTGTAAAGGGAGACGGCGAACCAGCGATGGAAGCGCTAATCGCCCGTGCCGAAGCCGACGGCTCTGTCCGGCGGAGTTTCAACAGCGGTTTCCTGACCGCTTCCGACGCCACCGATTCATCGTCCGCCGGCGTGTGGGGCGCGCTCAAGGGCAGCTTCCTGACCATCCTCGTGACGATGCTGCTGGCCTTTCCGATTGGCGTCTTCTCGGCACTCTATCTCGAGGAATTCGCGCCGCGGAACCGCTGGACCGACACGATCGAAGTTTCGATCAACAATCTCGCCGCAGTACCTTCGATCATCTTCGGGCTGCTCGGTCTCGCGGTGTTCCTCAACTTCATGCACCTTCCCCGCTCGGCGCCTTTGGTCGGCGGCCTCACGTTGGCGCTGATGACCATGCCGGTTATCGTCATCGCGGGTCGCAACGCGATCAAGGCAGTCCCACCGTCGATCCGCGATGCCGCGCTGGGCGTTGGTGCGTCGAAGATGCAGGTGGTGTTTCATCACGTCCTGCCGTTGGCGCTGCCGGGCATCCTCACCGGGACCATCATCGGCATGGCGCGCGCGCTGGGGGAGACCGCGCCGCTGCTGATGATCGGGATGCGCGCGTTCATCGCCTCGCCGCCTTCGGCCATAACCGAGCCAGCGACCGTGCTGCCGGTGCAGATTTTCCTGTGGGCGGATGAAGTCGACCGCGGCTTCGTCGAAAAGACTTCGGCGGCGATCATCGTCCTGCTCGTCTTCATGCTGCTGATGAACGGGATCGCCATCTATCTCCGCAACCGCTTCGAGCGTCGCTGGTAGGTCATGACATGAAAGAAAAAATGCCCCTCAACCCCGTCTCGCCGGTGCCATTCCCGTCGAACGCGATCGCGGCCGAATCCGCTCGCGAGGATCAGGTGGGCGAAAGCGCCCGGCCAATGACCGACCGTGCCCCAAGCCTCGACAACCCGGCCAGCGAGCCCGCTACATCCTTGGATAATGACCGGGTCCCCAAGATGCGCGCCCGCGACGTGCGGGTTTTCTATGGTGACAAGGAAGCGCTGAAGGGCGTGTCGGTCGATATCAACGACGACCGCGTCACCGCCTTCATCGGTCCGTCGGGATGTGGGAAATCGACCTTCCTTCGCTGCCTCAACCGGATGAACGACACCATCCCGTCGGCCCGCGTCACCGGCGACATCGAGCTCGACGGCAACAATATCAATTCGGCGGCGATGGACGTGGTGCAGCTTCGCGCTCGGGTGGGAATGGTGTTTCAGAAGCCCAACCCCTTCCCCAAGTCGATCTATGAGAATGTCGCCTACGGCCCCAAGATCCACGGCCTCGCCAGCGGCAAGACCGAGATGGACGCGATGGTCGAGAAATCGCTGCGCCGCGCCGGATTGTGGGACGAGGTCAAGGACCGGCTTCAGGAAAGCGGCACCGCCTTGTCGGGGGGGCAGCAGCAGCGGCTGTGCATTGCACGTGCCATCGCGGTCGACCCCGAGGTGATCCTGATGGACGAGCCCTGCTCGGCGCTCGACCCGATCGCTACCGCCAAGATCGAGGAATTGATCCACGAATTGCGCGGCCGCTACGCCATCGCGATCGTCACGCACAATATGCAGCAGGCGGCGCGGGTCAGCCAGCGGACTGCTTTCTTCCACCTCGGCGAAATGGTCGAATACGGCAAGACGAGCGAGATTTTCACCAACCCGCGCGAGCAGCGGACCCAAGACTATATCACCGGCCGCTACGGCTGATCGGAGCAAATCACATGGCCACCACCAGCGGACACACGCTCAAGGCGTTTGATGAGGATCTCGACCGGCTGCGCGCGCTCATCAGCCAGATGGGCGGGCTCGCCGAGCATGCCATTCGCGAGTCGATGCGCTGTCTCGTCCAGCGCGACCTCGAAGGTGCCGAGAAGATCGTTGCCAACGACAAGAAGCTGGACGCGCTAGAGATCGAAACCGAACGCCGCGCGATCCAGGTACTTGCCCTGCGCGCGCCGATGGCTGGCGACCTTCGCGACGTGGTTGCGGCGATCAAGATTGCAAGCGTGGTCGAGCGCATCGGCGACTATGCCAAGAACATCGCCAAGCGCGTTCCGCTAATCGACAAGAGCGGCGCGATCGAGCCCTTGTCGCTGATGCCCGAAATGGCGCGGATCGCGACGGAAATGGTCCACGACGTCTTGAACGCCTTTGTCGAGCGCGATTCCGAAGCGGCGGTCCGAGTGTGCGAGCGCGACCGTGCCGTCGACGATTTCTACAACAGCATCTTCCGCACCCTGCTGACCTTCATGATGGAAAACC
>JALYQH010000190.1 GCA_030855945.1 Pseudomonadota bacterium
GGCTGACCCTTGCCTTGCCTGGAGCGCAGCCAGCGAATGAACGCCGGCCCCATCAGCAGGCCGATCGCCAGCGCCGTGGCGCTCGCCCCGCCGGCCCTGAAGCTGAGGTAGCGGATGAGGTTGAGGATGCCCGGGAATCCGAGCTGTTCCGCGATCAGGTAGAGCATGCCGGCTCCCCTGCCATCGCTTCGACCAGCCGCGCAAGCCCGATCGAGTTCGACGCCTTGACCAGCACCGCGTCGTCGGCCTGGACCAGGGCGGACAGTCTGGCCGCCGCGCCTTCGGCGTCTTCGGCGCAATCGACCGGCACCGCGCCATCGAGCGCGGCAGCGAGCGGGGCCATTTCATCCCCGACCAGGATCAAACGATCGACCTTGGCCGCAACGATCGCCGGGGCCAGCGCGGCATGGGCCGCGGCTTCGGTCTCGCCAAGCTCGCGCATTGGCCCGAGCACCGCGATCCGTCGTGCCGCACCGCGCTCGGCGCCAAGCGATTGCAGGGTCGCCGCCATCGACGCCGGATTGGCGTTGTAGCTCTCGTCGATCAGCAGCCAGCTTCCGCCCTCGACCGCGATGCGGTGGCGCTCGCCGCGGCCCTTGAGGCCAGCCATGTCGGCCAGCGCCAGCCCGGCCACGGCGAGGTCGGCGCCGACCGCTTCAACCGCGGCAAGCACCGCCAGCGAATTGGACACCCAATGCTCGCCGCGCTGGGCGATGGTGAAGGTCAGCTCGCTTTCCACCAACCGCGCCGTGACCAGGCTTCCGCCATTAGCGGCGCGCACCGCATGGACCGCGCCGACATCAGCCTCGCCGCCGCCAAAGGTGACGATGCGGTCGGCGTGGCGCCGGGCCGCCTTGAGCAGCCGGTCGCGCAGCGGCGTATCCTCGGGCAGGATCGCGATCCCGTCCGGCCCGAGCCCCTCGAAAATCTCCGCCTTGGCATCGGCAATCGCCTCCAAGGAGCCGAGATGCTCGATGTGGGCCGAAGCGATGGTGGTGATCAGCGCGGCGTGCGGGCGCACCAGCCGGGTCAGCGCGGCAATCTCGCCTGCATGGTTCATGCCCATTTCGAGCACCGCGAAATCGCTGTCGCGCGGCATTCGCGCGAGGCTTAGCGGCACCCCGGTATGGTTGTTGTAGCTTTTGACCGAGCGGTGAACCTTGCCCGGCGCGAACCGATCGAGCGCGGCATAAAGCGCTTCCTTGGTCGAGGTCTTGCCGACCGACCCGGTAACGCCGATGACGGTCCCGGCCATCCGCGCGCGCGCGGCGATGGCGAGGGCGGTCAGGGCGTGTGTGACATCGGCGACGAGGATGTGCGGGCCATCGACGGACTTCGAGACCAGCGCTGCGGCCGCGCCTGCGCCGAGAGCGCCGGCGACGAATTGATGGCCGTCGGCGACGCTCCCCGACATCGCCACGAACAGATCGCCGTCGCCAACCTCACGGCTGTCGAAGGTCACGCCGGTGACGTGGAAGGGCTCGCCGTGAAGCGTTCCGCCTGTCGCAGCCACGATCTCATCGGAGGTCCACAGCGCGGTCATGCCGCGCACTCGCGCGCCACGGTCACATCATCGAAAGGCAGCACTTGGTCGCCGACGATCTGGCCCTGCTCATGGCCCTTGCCCGCCACCAGAACGATGTCGCCGCTGTCGGCCATCGCCATTGCCGCGCCGATCGCTTCGCGCCGATCGCCGATCTCGGTTGCGTCGGGGGCGCCGTCCATCACCGCGCGGCGGATCGCGGCGGGATTTTCGGTGCGCGGATTGTCGTCGGTGACGATGACGAGGTCGCTAAGCCGGGCCGCGACTTCGCCCATCGGTGCGCGCTTGCCCTCGTCGCGGTCGCCGCCGGCGCCGAGCACGGTGATGAGGCGTCCCTCGACATGCGGACGAAGCGCCTCGGCCGCCGCTTCGATCGCATCGGGGGTATGGGCGTAATCGACATAGACCGGAGCCCCGGCGCGGGTGATTACCGCGCGCTCGAGCCGGCCGCGCACCGGCGAGACGCGGGCCATCCCGGCGAGAGTCGCGGCCCACTCGCCGCCGGTCGCAAGCACCAGCCCGGCGGCGACCAGCACATTGGCCGCCTGATAAGCACCGATCAGCGGCAGCGAGAATTGATATTCGAGGCTGCCGTGGCGAAGAGCGAGCTGCTGGCCGAGCGGCGTCGACCGGCGCGAAACAAGCGCGATCGTTTCGCCCTCGGGGCCGACGGTTAGCAGCTTCAGTCCACGCCGCCGCGCCCGATCGATGACCTCGCCGGATTTGGTATCGCCGGTCCACACCACCGCCGTGCCGTCCGCCGCGACAACCTCGTTGAACAAGCGCATTTTCGCCGTGAAATAGGCGTCCATATCGGGATGATAATCGAGGTGGTCACGCGAGAAATTGGTGAAAGCGGCGGCGCGCACCGGCACGCCTTCGGCGCGATACTGGTCGAGGCCGTGCGACGAGGCTTCGTAAGCCACGTGGCTGATCCCCATCCGCTCCATTCCCGCCATGTTCGACAGGAAGGTCACCACATCCGGGCTGGTCAGCCCGGTCTTGACCTGGTCATCGGCGGTGGTGACTCCCAGCGTCCCGATCGACGCCGAGCGGTGCCCGGCCATGCGCCACAATTGGCGAGTCATTTCGACCGTCGAGGTCTTGCCGTTGGTGCCGGTGACCGCGACCACCGTGTCCGGATAAGGCGCGAAAAAGCGCGCGGCTAGCTCAGCGAAGCGCTGCCGCGGCTCTACGGCGGCGAGATGCGCGGCTCCCGATACGCTCGCTTCGGGGCGGGCGACTACTGCGATCGCGCCGCGACTGACCGCCTCGGGAATGAAATCCTCGCCGTTGAAGCGGGCACCGCGAAACGCACCGAATACATTCCCCGACGCCACCTGGCGGTGGTCGAGCGCAAAGCCCGTAATTTCGGAATCGCTGTGGATGCCGGCAAGATCGCCCAATCGCATGGCGGCCTATTTGCTCTTTTTTTGAATGTAGGGAAGCACTTCGGCCATGTCGGGCTCGCGCTTCTTGTCGGGCCGCACGCCGAGCATCGGCGCGATCCGGCTGATCGTCTTCGACACGACCGGCGCAACGTTCCACCCGGCGGTGCGAAAGCCGAAGGTCTCGGCGGTTGCCTTTGGCTCGTCGAGCATGACCACGATCACATATTTGGGATCGTCCATCGGGAAGACGCCGGCGAAGCTGGTGACCATCAGCGAGCGGTTATGATATTTTTCCGCCGATCCGGTCTTGCCCCCGACGCGGTAACCCGGTGCGTCGGCCTTTCGGCCGGTGCCTTCGGTGACGACCACACGAAGCAGAGCGCGCATTTTGTAGCTGGTATCCTCGGTGAATACCCGGCGCCCCTTGCCTGCGGGGTGCGTGGCATCGACCTTAAGCAGCGTCGCCGGCCGATGGACGCCACCGTTAAACAGCGCTGCATAGCCGCTGGCGAGATGCAGCGGAGTCACCGCGATGCCGTGGCCAAAGCCGACGGTCATCGTCTCGATCTGATTCCAGTTGGCGCCGGGGCTCAAAGTGCGGCCGCGCTCGCCGAGCTCCACCTCGATCTTGTCGAGGAAGCCCATCTTCTTGAGGAACGCCTTCTGCCGCGCCGGCCCCAACTGATCGGCGATCTGGGCGGTGCCGATGTTCGAGCTTTCCTGCATGATTTCCGCGACCGAGCAGGCCCGCCCGAACGGATGGGTGTCGTTGATCGTCCGACCCGCGACATGGAGCGCCCCCGGGCAATTGTACATTTGCCCGAACGACTGGATCACGCCGGCGTCCATCGCCATCGCCACGGTGAACGGCTTGAACGTCGATCCGAGCTCATAAACCCCAAGCGTCGCGCGGTTGAACCGCGCTTCCATCGATCCCTTGCCGGCGGCATTGGGATTGAGCTGCGGCAACGAAGTCATCGCCAGCAACTCGCCGGTGTGGATGTCCATGATGATCCCGGCCGCCCCAATCGCCGAGAAGCGCTTCATCGCGTCATGAAGCTCATGCTCGAGCGCTTGCTGGACGGGAGCCGAAATCGACAATTTCAGCGGCGTGCCGCGCTGCGCTTGATCGCGAAGGCGGTCGTTGTAGAAACGCTCGACGCCGGCCGTGCCGTTGCCGTCGACGTCGGTGTAGCCAAGCACGTGGGCGGCAAGCGCGGTCTGCGGATAAAGCCGATCGGGCTCGCGCGACAGCGCCAGGCCGGGCTCGCCGAGCGCGTTGATCGCATCGACCAGCCCGGGCGCTGCGCGGCGGCGGAGATAGTAAAAACGCCGGTCCGAACGGAGCATGGCGAGATAGGTCGCGGCGTCCTTTTCGGGCATGAGCACCGAAAGCTTCTGCGCGAGGTCGAGCTTGTTGCCGATGACCTTGTTCGGCTGAAGCCCGATCGTCCAGGCGTCGATCGTCACCGCCAGCGACTGGCCGTCGCGGTCGACAATGTCGCCGCGCTCCGGCGCGAGATCGAGCGCCCCACCCTTGCGCCCGGCATGGTCGCCGAAGGCGGCAAGATAGAGCAGGCGAACGACGATCAGCGCGACGATCCCGCCGTAAATCAGCATCCCGATCATCAGGCGTTGGTGCATGATCGCCAAGATCTGGCGGCGCTGTCCGACCAGGCGGAGCCGCTCGGGCCGTGCGACGAGAGCGGGAGTCGGAGCGTTCATCAGTTCGAGCCGGAATCCTTGGTGGAACGCTGGGCGGCGGCGGAAGACGATTCGCCGGCAGCGCCGCTCCTGGCCTTGGCGGCCGGGCCGGACAAGGGGGCGAGTGGATCGCTCAGCGCGGTCTTGACCGGCTTCGTCGCAGGCGCGGTCTTCTTCGGCGGAAGCGGGTCGGCGGCGACACGCACCTTCGGCGCGGGCGTGACCGCTCGCGGCTCAAGCGCCCCGCGAATCTCGCGCGGCGCGGGTTTCGGATAGCTCACCACCTGCATCATTTCGCCCAGCGGGCGCGACGCCGGCCGCAAGGAAGCGTCGGCGCTGTCGCTGGTCACCAGCGGCGTGGGCCGGCGCTCGACCGTCGCCGAAGCAAGCACGTTCGGCGCCTCGAGCACGGGCACGCGCTCGGGCTGGGCGAGCGTGGCGAGCTGGAATGCGCCCTCGACGAACTGGTCCGCGCTCGGCGCCGACAGGCGGATGACCTTGACGTTCCACCGTTCGAGCTGACTCAGCCGCCCGCGCGTGCCGATCTCGGTCTCGAGCAAGCGGATGTCGCGCTGGGCGAGGACAATTCGATTCTCGACGCTCTCGAGCGCGGCGCGCTCCGAGGCCACCCTCAGGCTGACCAGGTAACAGCTCAGCGCGGTGCCGGCGATCGCGGCGACCGTGAACACCGACTTGAAACCATGCGCGCTCATGCTGCTTTCTCCTGGTCCCACGCGGGCGCATCGGTCCGGACTGCGGTACGCAGCCTCGCCGAGCGCGCGCGCGGGTTACGGGCCAGCTCGGCTTCCGATGGGGAAACCGGCTTGGCGACTTGTTCGAAGCTTGGCGCGGGTCCAGCCGCCGCCAGCGGACGATGGCGCGATCCGGCCGGGGTGGCGCCGCTGCGGGTGCGCAGGAAGCGCTTGACGATGCGGTCCTCGAGGCTGTGGAAGGTGACCACCGCGAGCCGCCCGCCGCCGCGAAGCGAGCGCTCGGCGGCGCGAAGCCCCTGCTCGAGCTCGTCGAGCTCGGCGTTCAAATGGATGCGGATCGCCTGGAAAGTTCGGGTCGCCGGATCGCTCTTCATCCCGGCGTGATGGCCGAGCGCCTTGCGCACTACAGCCG
>JALYQH010000230.1 GCA_030855945.1 Pseudomonadota bacterium
TCGCAAGGTGAAGTCCCGGCGTCGCGGGGTTCCCGTGAAGTTGCTGCCCATATCCGAGCAGCCGCGCTTCATCGGGAGTGACGGGGAGGGCCGGGATGTCGTCCAGCCCCGCGATGAGCGGGAGAACCGCCCCATCAAGCTCGCGCGCCTTAGCGGCTTGGTCGAGAAAGTCCAGCGATATCGCCTGTTCGAGGGTGAATGGGCCGGCCTTCGTGCGGCGCAGCATGGTCACGTGACCGACCGTGCCGAGGGCGATGGCGATGTCGCGCGCGAGGCTGCGGATGTAGGTGCCTTTTGAAACGGTGGCGCAGAGAGTAGCCGAGCACTCATCGGTGCCGACGATGCCCAGCGCGTGGATCGCCACCGAGCGTGCCTTTAGTTCGACCAATTCGCCCGCCCGTGCCAAATCGTAGGCCCGCTTCCCGTCGACCTTGAGCGCGGAGTAAGCCGGCGGGACCTGCTCGATCGGTCCGGTGAAGCGCGGCAACGCGGCCTCAACCTCGGCCCGCGTCGGTCGACGCTCGCTGACGGCGATGACCGTGCCCTCCAGATCGAGCGTGTCGGTCTGGCCGCCGAACGCGATCGTGAATTCATAGGCCTTGGTCGCTTCCAGCATGTGGCCGGCGAGCTTGGTCGCCTCGCCGAGCGCGATTGGAAGCACTCCAGTTGCAAGCGGGTCGAGTGTGCCGCCATGGCCGACCTTGGTCGTTGGCTCGCCGGCCTCGCGAAGCGCGCGCTTGACCCAGCTCACCACATTGGTCGAGCCCATGCCGATCGGCTTGTCGATGATGATCCAGCCGGTGCGCGCCATGGGTCGCGCGATAGACAAGGGCGGCCAGCTTGACCATAAGCCCGCGCACCGTGCTCCTACTGGAAAGCGCCCCCTTCTTGCCCCTCGCGACGGCCTGAGCGCATGAACCGGCGGAGCCAAATCCTGCGCTTGTCGCTGCGCGAATATCTCCCGCTGATTTTGACGATCGCGCTGTGGGGGGTGATCGTCTTGATGATCGGTCACGCCGATACGGTACGGCTGCTGGCGGCGACGGTGGCGGTGCGCGCGGTCCAGATGCTGACCCGGTTCAGCACGCCGGTGTCGCTCAAAGCCCGCTCCGGCGCCCCGCGCCCGATCCGCCGCCAGGCGAAGCGCTTTGCGCTTGCGGTGCAGCTTGCGATGCTCGCGGCAAATGTCGCGCTGGTCGTGCTGCTGGTCCTCGCGCTCGATGCGATTGGCCAGCGGGAGATCGCGATGTTCCTGCCGCTGATCGCCATCGGGCTTCCGGCGCGCACGCTGCGCAATAGCGACACGCGCACCAATTCGCCTTACTTCCGCCTGGCGATGGCCGGCGGCGGTCTGGCGGCGGTGGCGGCTGGCTGGCTGGCTGATCTGGGGCCGGTCGGCGCGGCGCTGGCGTTTGGCGCGCGCGAGTGGATTGCTTATGTCGTAGTCCGCTGGTGGCCGAAGGCGCCGCACGTTCCCGAGCGCCCGATCGACGCGCCGCTCGGCTTCGCCGAAGTGGCGCGCAACACCGCGACCAGCGGCCGGCGGCTGCTGACCTATCGCATCTCCAAGGTCGCGCTGACGCTGTTCGGGCCGGCCGGCAATGTCGCGGCGCGGACCGGGCGCGGGATGGGCTGGCACCGCAAGGCCGAGCCCTACCTGCCCCACCGTCTGTCGGGGTTCGTCCTGTTCGCGCTGGCCGCAGCGGGGGGCGCGCTGTTCCTGGCGGTGCGCAGCGGCGAGCCATTGGCGATGGTCGGCGCGGCCGGGCTGTTGCAGCTCTGCGCTGTCGCCGCCAACATCGCGATGCTGTGGCGGTATCTGCCCGACCGCGAGGATCCGAACCTTGTCGTCGACGAGGATGACGAGGATTGACGGCGCTCGGCTAAGCCCAGTGCCGCTCTTCCCGATAGCTTCAGCGCCGCGGTATATCGAGCGCCAGCTGGCGCGCTTCGCTTTCCTTTAGCCGCGCGAAGAAATGGCGGCGGCACAGTGCGATATAGCGGTCATTGCCGCCGATCTCGGTCTGCGCGCCGGCGGCGACCGCCCGGCCCTCGGCATCGACGCGTAAGTTCATCGTCGCCTTGCGGCCGCACTCACACACCGCCTTCAGTTCGATCAACGCGTCGGCCAGCGCGAGCAGCGCGGCCGAGCCGGGGAACAAATTGCCCTGAAAGTCGGTGCGAAGCCCGTAGCACAGCACCGGAATGCCAAGCTCGTCGGCGATGCGGCACAATTGCAGCACATGGTCGCGGGTCAGGAACTGCGCCTCGTCGACGAGGATGCAGTCGAGCTTGCGCCTTAGCAATTCCTTGACGATCGCGTCGAACAGATTGACCTCCGGCGCATAAGTCGAAGCCGGCGCCGACAAAGCGATCCGCGAGCTGATAGTGCCGGCGGCCGCCCGGTCGTCATGCGCCGCGGTCCACAGCATCGTCTCCATGCCGCGCTCGCGATAGTTGAAATCGGCCTGGAGCAGGGTGGTCGACTTGCCGGCATTCATCGCCGCATAATAGAAATAGACCTTGGCCATGGGTTGATTGCCTAGCCCTCCGGCCATCCACGCGAAAGCGGGAATCCGGCTTGCATTTTATGACTGGGCGCCGGCCAGAAGCCGGTCCGCGCCCGCGCGGCTGGTAACAGTCAACAAAAAGGGCGGCCCCCGGTAGGGGACCGCCCTCCATGCTTTTGCCGTGGCCGGCACGGGGACAAGCCCCATGCCGTCGATCCTGTCGGCCTTGCCGCAGGTCGGCCGGCTCAAGCCGTCTCTTCGCGCTGCTTCGCGATTGCCATGCAATCGCTCTGCTGCGCTCGGCGGCTTAGCGCTTCGAGAACTGGAAGCTCTTGCGGGCCTTGGCCTTGCCGTACTTCTTGCGCTCGACGACGCGGCTGTCGCGGGTGAGGAAGCCGGCGCGCTTGACCGTGGTGCGGAGCACCGGCTCGAAGCGGGTCAGCGCCTGTGCGATGCCGTGGAGCACCGCGCCGGCCTGGCCCGATAGTCCGCCGCCCTTGAC
>JALYQH010000262.1 GCA_030855945.1 Pseudomonadota bacterium
GAACATGCCATTCGACATCCTCGAGCCGCTCGCCGAGCCGGGCGACGATCGAGGCCGCGTCGGCCGCCGGCAGCCGAAGGCTGATCTCGTGGCGCTCCCCGACGAAGGTCAGCGATTGCCAATCGACCGAACGGAAATCCGTGAGTAAAATCCTATCGCGGTCGACCCCGGCTCGCGCCAGGAGCGAGCGCAGCAGCCCGGCCGCCGCCGGCGACAATGCCGGGCGCATCATTGCTCGGACTCGAGGTAGGCGCGGACCCGGTTGACCGTTCCCGAGCGCGGCTCGCGCCCGTTGCGCAAATCGAACACGAAACGCGGATCGCGCATAACCTCGCGCCCGAAGCGCGCCGCGGGAACATTGCTGTCCCGCAAAAATTTCTCAACCTCTCTCAAAAGATACACTGGATGTCCCCGCAAGCAATTTGCGACTCGGCGAACATCCATTCCCAATGCGTTTCCTACTTGTCTAGGTTTTTTCCTATGATTAAGAGTCGCTAACCATGTCCGACGATGCGCGTGCCACGTTGAAAAGACTCTGTGCCGAACGAGGGGAAAGCCTCGCCGGCCTGTCGCGGCTGCTCGGGCGCAACGACGCCTATATCCAGCAATATCTGCGCAAGGGAACGCCGCGGCGGCTGCCCGAGCGCGACCGGCGGACGCTTGCGCGCTATTTTTCGGTGCCCGAATCGATGCTCGGAGCGATGGAAGGCGATCCGGGGCTCGAGACCGGGAGCCTGGTGCCGGTGCCGCGAAGCGCGGTGCGCGCCTCGGCCGGGCCGGGCTCGTTCGACGACGACCGCGGCGCGCGGCCCTATTTCGCGTTCGACCAGGCGTGGCTGCGGGCGTTGACCCATGCGCCCGCATCGAAGCTGTCGGTGATCCGGGTCGAGGGGGACTCGATGGCGCCGACGCTGGGCGCCGGTGACGACATATTGGTCGATCTCGCCGACGGGCCCGAGCGGCTGCGCGACGGGATTTACGTGCTTCGGGTCGACGAGGCGCTGCTGGTCAAGCGGCTTGCGATCCAGCCGTTCGGCCGGCGGGTGACGGTCCAGTCGGACAATCCGGCCTATCCCGACTGGCCCGATCGGGCGCTGACCGATATCGCCTGCATCGGGCGGGTGATCTGGGCGGGAAGGAAGATTTCGTGATTGAGGTGACGCGGCTGGGAGCTGGGGACGTCGACCGGTTCAGACAGCTTAATCGATTATTTTCGGACGTGTTCGAGGATCCTGAGAGTTATTCGGCGAAGCCGCCAAATGATGCTTATACCGAGCGGCTGTTACGGCGCGAGGAGTTCATCGCGCTGTCGGCAACGGTCGGCGGCGAACTGGCGGGCTGCCTGGCTGCCTATGAACTGGTCAAATATGAGCAGCAGCGCAGTGAAATTTATATCTACGACTTGGCAGTGCGGGACGAGTTCAGGCGTCGCGGGGTGGCGACTGCGCTGATCGAGGCGCTCAAACCAATCGCCCAGGCGTGCCGGGCGTGGATGATCTACGTCCAGGCCGACCCGCCCGACGCGCCCGCGGTCGCGCTCTACGACAAGCTCGGGTTACGCGAGGAAGTATTCCATTTCGACATCAGCCCCGACGGCGGTCCACCGCCCACAGGGTAATGACGAGCACGATCCCGACGGCGAGGCCAACGGTCGCGCCCTGCATCGCGCGGCCGGTGACGAGGCCTCAGGCGAGCAGGGCGACGATCAGCAGGGATCGGTAACCAGATTCGTTTCGCCTCTTGGACGCCTGGCCACGTCGCCCCTTTTCCTTTGGCGAACAGGCTGATACGCAGTGCCGAAGCGCCAGGGGGGTGCCTCGACGAAACATTCTAATGCGGGGATTTCGATGATCCGTTCCGAGCTCGTGCAAAAGCTGTGCACCGATTTTCCCGACCTCACCCAGCGCGAGGTCGAGAATGTCGTCAGCGCCGTCTTCGATTCGATTACCGATCAGCTTGCCAAGGGCGGCCGGGTCGAGCTGCGCGGCTTCGGGGCGTTCTCGTCGCGGCAGCGCGATGCCCGCGTCGGGCGCAACCCGCGCACCGGCGAAGCGGTCGACGTCAATGCCAAGCGCGTGCCTTACTTCAAGCCCGGCAAGGAAATGCGCGAGCGGTTGAATTTAGGCGAGGTCACGGCGGAGTAGGGTAGACCGCACCGGCC
>JALYQH010000271.1 GCA_030855945.1 Pseudomonadota bacterium
AGTCGCTGAAGTGCGACATCGCTCAAGGCTACCTCATTGGCCGGCCAACTAGCCAGCAAGGTCTCACACGCCGCCTTCAAGACGAGTGGAGGCATCGCGCCGCATAATAGTTAATCGTTTGCTAACCATATCGATTAGGGTTAACATCCCCGTCGACGGCCTGAGTCGCCGTGCAATGACAGGGGATGACGATGAAGAAGCAAACCACGCCCGCACGCGGTTTCTGGAGCTGGCTTATCGGCTATGGCTGGAGCGGCGCTGGCGGTAACGCCTAAGCCCTAAGCCACTGATTCAAGATTGATTACCGGCGACCGGCGCATTCGCGTCGGGCGCCGTTTTTCATTCTGAGGATGGTTCGCACAGAGCCACTGACGCGGCGCCGGCCCGGCTTCAGGCCGCCCGAATCGCCTTCACGATTTCGTCGTCGTCAGGCAGCACCGGGCGCCCGGTTTCCTTGTCCCAGAACGCGGCCAGAAAATTATACAGGTTGCGCGCATAAAGCGCCGACGCGTCGGCGGCGAGGCTGCGCGCCAGTTGCACCGCGCCGATGATCGTCACGCCATGGCGCACCACGGTCTCGCCCGCGACGCAGCCCTCGACATTGCCTCCGGCCTCGGCGGCAAGGTCGACGACCACGCTGCCCTGGCGCATCGTCGCCAGTTGCGCATCGCTGATCAGCCGCGGCGCGGGGCGTCCCGGGATCAGCGCGGTGGTGATGACGATGTCCTGCTTGGCGATATGCCCCGACACCAGCTCGGCCTGCGCCGCCTGATATTCGGGAGTCATCTCGCCGGCATAGCCGCCAGCCCCCTCGCCCTCGATCCCCGCGACATTTTCGACGAAGATCGGCTTGGCACCAAGCGACTGGATCTGCTCGCGCGTCGCAGATCGGACGTCGGTGGCGCTGACCTGCGCGCCGAGCCGCCGCGCGGTGGCAATCGCCTGCAGCCCGGCGACTCCGACCCCCATCACGAACACCTTGGCCGGGCTGACAGTGCCGGCCGCAGTCATCATCATCGGGTAAGCGCGGCCATAAGCGGCGGCGGCATCGATCACCGCTTTATAGCCGGAAAGGTTCGACTGCGACGACAAGATATCCATCGATTGGGCGCGGGTGATGCGCGGCAACCGTTCCATCGCCAGCGGATCGAGTCCGGCGGCGCGATAGGCGGCAATGGCGTCGGCGCGGCGCGCCGGGTCGAGCGCGCCAATCAGCAGCGCGCGGCGCTTCGCTCCGGCGAGCGACTCTGGCTCGGGGCCGGCAACCGACAGGATGATGTCGGCATCGGCGAGCACCGCCGCACGGTCGCCGATCGTCGCACCGGCCGCTTCATAGTTCTCATCAGCGATCGACGCGGTCAGGCCCGCGCCGCGCTCGACCGCAACCGTCGCGCCGAGCGCGGCAAATTTCTTGACGGTTTCGGGAATCGCCGAGACGCGCGTTTCGGGGCTTGCTTCGCGGAGGACGGCGATCTTCACCAGGGCGTCAGTTGGCGATGATCAGGATTACGACCGCGGTAACGATCGCGGTAATCACCGTCGCCCACTTCAACCACGTGATAAAGCCCGAATAATTTCGCTCGTGCCGCGGATAATCCATCTCGCCCGCTTTGGGATTCGCCTCGTCGGCCGCCATGCTTGTCGTCCTTGCTGTCGTCATGTCGCCGGGGTCTTATCAAGCCCGCGCCTGCCGCCCAAGCAGTTTTGCGCTTTAACCCCGCTTTCACCACTGCCCGGCTAGACTGCGCGCTCACTGGGAAAGGTGTGCGATGCAAAGCGACACCGTGCGATCATTACTGCTGGTTGAAGCCGACGCCGCCGAGCGGAGGCATTTGACCGCCATCGCCTCGCGCGCCGGGTGGAGCGTGGTCGGCGCCGCTTGCGCCGAAAGCGCGCTTGGCCTGCTCCAGGGGCCGCATGGCCGCGACGTCCGCGCTGCCTTGCTCACCATCTGGGACGATGCCGAAGGGCCAGCCCTCATCGCCGCCTTGCGCCGCGAAGCGCCAGAGCTTCCGATTCTGGTCCTCGCCGACGGCGGGTCGGTCGCGCTGGCAGTCGAGGCGATGCGCGCCGGGGCCAGTGACTTCCTGGCCAAGCCGGTCGCGCCCGAACGAATGCTCGACGCGCTCGCCGCGCACGCCGACCGCCGCCGCGCTCACGGCGAACTTGCGCCCTTGTCCGAAAAGCTCGCGCCTGAACTCACGCTCGACCAATTGGTCGGCGCCGCGCCCGATTTCCGCGTCGCGCTGGCGGTTGCCGCCAAGGCCGCGCGCAACCGGCTGCCGATCCTGATCGTCGGCGAGCCGGGCAGCGGCAAGGAAACCTTCGCTCGCGCAATTCACGAATCCTCGCTGCGAGCGCGCGGCCCGCTGGTCGAGATTGACTGCAAGGCGGTCGCGGCCAACATCATCGACAGCGAATTATTCGGCCATGTCCCAGGCGCTTTCCCTGGGGCCTTCGGCGAAAAGGTAGGCCGCATGGTCGAAGCCAATGGCGGGACGCTGTTGCTCGACGAAGTCGGCGCGCTACCGCTCGAGACCCAGCGCCTGCTCGACCGTGTGCTCGCGACCGGCGAAGTGCGCCCGGTCGGCTGCAACGGCTCCAATTCGGTCGACGTGCGGATTATCGCCACCGCCAGCCGCGGCTTCGACGACAAGTTCGATCCGGAGCTTGCTGCCCGCCTGTCGGCGACCACCGTCAACCTGCCGGCGCTCCGCGAGCGCAGCGGCGATATTCCGGCGCTTGCGCGGCACCTGCTCAGCCGCTTGACCGGCGAGCCGGGGATGCGCTCACTGTCGATCGGCAACGACGCACTTGCGGTGCTGATGCGCTATGGCTGGCCGGGCAACGTTCGCCAGCTTGGCGGCGTGCTGTTCCGGGCCGCGCTGCAGGCCGACGGCCGCTCGCTGACGGCCGAGGATTTTCCCCATATCGCCATCCAGTCGCGCTTCACCGGCCGCCGCAGCGATGTCTCGCGCGATATCGGCAAGGCTTCGGCCGACGCCGCCATGTCGGGCGCCCCGCAAGTCACGCTCTATCGCCAGGACGGCCATTTACGCAGCCTCGACGAAATCGAGTCGGACATCATCCGCCTCGCCATCGGCCACTATCGCGGACGAATGACCGAGGTCGCGCGCCGCCTCGGCATCGGTCGGTCGACGCTCTATCGCAAGCTCGGCGAGCTCGGCATCGAAAGCGCCGCCTGATCGCACTGTGCCGGCGCGCAGTGTCGCTTGTCCCGCCGCTTGCACCCGGACGGCGCCCGTTCGGACGGTGCCCGCTGGTTTACAAGCATTGGCGCCCGGCCTAGTCCGCGCGGTCCAAGCGAGAAGGGTTTTCGATGAGCTGGCTTAGCCGGGTGCGCAACGGCATCCAATCGCTGACCAAGCGGCAGAGCGCCGACAATCTGTGGCACAAATGCGCCAAGTGCGACACGATGGTGTTCACCAAGGAATGGGAAGACAATCGCTTCGTCTGCCCGCGCTGCGACCATCACGACCGGATCGGGCCCAAAGCGCGCTTCGACGATCTGTTCGACGGCGCGAAATATGAGATTCTTCCCAGCCCCGAAGTGCGCGAGGATCCGCTCAAGTTCCGCGACACCAAGCGCTACAGCGACCGCATCAAGGCAGCGCGGGCAAAAACCGGCGAGCGCGACGCGCTGATCCACGCGCGCGGCAAGATCCAGCGCCAGCCGGCGGTCGTCGGAGTTCAGGATTTCGCCTTCATGGGCGGGTCGATGGGAGTTGCGGTCGGCGCTTCCTTCGTCGCCGGCGTCCACGCGGCGATCAAGGGCCGATGCCCCTACATCTTGTTCACGGCGGCGGGCGGGGCGCGGATGCAGGAAGGCATTTTGTCGCTGATGCAAATGCCGCGCGCGACCGTCGCGCTCGCGCAATTGCGCGAAGCGAACCTGCCCTATATTGTCGTGCTGACCGACCCGACCACCGGCGGCGTCACCGCTTCCTATGCCATGCTCGGCGATGTCCAGCTCGCCGAGCCCGGCGCGCTGATCGGTTTTGCCGGGCAGCGGGTGATCGAGCAAACCATCCGCGAGAAATTGCCCGAAGGCTTCCAGCGCGCCGAATATCTACTCGAGCATGGCATGATCGACATGGTCGTCCACCGCCATGCGCTCAAGGACCGGCTCGCGCGCCTGATCGGCTATCTCGCACCCCAGAATGGCAAGGCGAAGAAGGTGGCCTGATGGCCGATTTCGCGCGGTCGGACGACGCCGCGGTCCAGGCGCAACTGGGCCGGCTCGGCTCGTCAATCTATGCGCCCGATGTCCTCGGACTGGAACGCATCATCGCGTTGCTTGCCCGCCTCGGCCGCCCGCAGGATCGGCTGCCGCCGGTGCTCCACGTCGCCGGGACCAACGGCAAGGGCTCGACCTGCGCTTTCCTCCGCGCCGCGCTCGAAGCCGCCGGGCATCGCGTCCACATGTTCACCAGCCCGCACCTCGTCCGCTACAATGAGCGCATCCGGATTGCCGGAACGCTGATCGAAGATGACGAACTCGCGCAGCTCCTCGCGGCGACAATCGACGCCAATGACGGGATCGACGCGAGCTTCTTCGAAGTCACTACCGCTGCGGCGCTGCTCGCTTTCTCGCGCACTCCGGCCGACGCGGTGATCCTCGAGGTCGGGCTCGGCGGACGTCTCGACGCGACCAACGTCGTCGATGCCCCCCTGGTCACCGGCATCGCCAGCCTCGGGCTCGATCATCAGGCCTATCTCGGCAACACCTTGGCCGGAATTGCCGCCGAAAAAGCCGGCATCGCCAAGCGCGGGGTGCCGATGGTCACCCAGTCCTACCCGGCCGACATTACCGCTCGCATTGCCGATGTCGCGGCCAAGGCCGGCGCCCTGCTCGTCCCACGCGGGACTCGCTGGGTCGTGCAGCCAGCCGGCGACCGCTTCCACTATCGCGACGCGCAAGGCGAGCTTTCGCTCCCGCTACCGAGCCTTGCCGGCGAGCATCAATTGCTCAATGCCGGCCTCGCCATCGCCATGCTCCGCCACCAATCGATGCTCGCCGTCCCCGCCGCAGCGTTTGCCGAGGCGATGACCAGACTCACTTGGCCGGCGCGGCTTCAGCGCCTCGAATCAGGTTCGCTGGTCCTCCGGCTGCCGACCGGCAGCGAACTGTGGATCGACGGGGGGCATAATCCGAGCGCCGCCAGCCTCCTCGCCGACCATGCTCGGAAGGAGTGGAACGACGACCTCCCGCTGATCCTGCTGTTCGCCAGCCTTAACTCTAAAGACGCCGCCGCCACGCTGGCACCGTTTCGCCCTATCGCCGCCGAAGTGCGAACCCTGCCGATCCCCGGCCACGACTGCCGCGACCCCGCCGAGCTGGCTGGCCTCGCGCGCCGGATGGGCTTCGACGCCACCCCCCATGCCAACATCGAACAGGCACTCGCCGGCATCACTGCCCCAGCCCGCATCCTCGTCTTCGGCTCGCTCTATCTCGCGGGGGTCGTGCTGTCGCTCGGCGGCCCGCTGCCCGACTAGCCGCGAAGCTTGGCCAGTTCCGCCGCCGCCCAATCGTACATCGGCGCGTCGCCGAACCGCTGTTGCCGGGTCAGCCGCTTGGCCCGCGTTTCCACCTCTTCGAGCACGACCCGCGCGTCACGCCGCCGATCAAGCTTGAGAAGCAAGGCGGCATGGCGGCAGCGCGCATCGTCACCCGGCAGTCGTGTCGAAACGTCGGCAAACAACGCCAGCGCCTCATCGGGCCGGCCAAGCTCGTCGAGGAGGCGCGCGCGCAACAGGCCAATCCGGTCACGGTCTCCCTGGGTCTTCGGAATGGCCATCGAATCGATGACCGCCAGCGCCTCAGCGCTTTTGTCGTTGAAGAACAGGGAGCGCGCATATTTCTCGCCGCTACGTAGGTCAGGCCGGCCACTGCCGATGGCATTGCGATAGAGTGGCAATGCGTCACCGTGGCGCCCCAGAGCGGCATATTCGTCCGCCAGGCGGATGCGGTTGGCAACCGTATCCGCTATCTCCATTTGCTCGCGGGCGTCGCGCAGTTCCCGTTCGGGGTCGATCTTCTCGATCACTCGCGCCTTGGCCTCGCGGACGTGGCGATGGTGCTGGAAGCGCGGCACCACCTCGACCATCAGATAGGCGAGAGTGCTGGCCACCGGCGCCATGATCCACAGCGAGTTCTTGCCGTTACGGATGACGTCGACGATCAGAAACACCTGAATCGCGATCATCAGGAGGAAGAAGATCACCGCTTCGGCACCGTTGCCTCCGCTTGCGGCTCGTCGGCGCGCGCATCGCCCTCGCCTTCCACGCCCGCCGTGCCGATCGAGCTGTCGACCAGTCCGGCGCGCATCATCCACCAGAATAGCAGGATGCCCGGCACCGCCGCCACGGTCGTCAGCAGATAGAAGTTCACATAGCCCATGCCCTCCACCAGCGCGCCGGCGCTGGTGCCGGTGATGAACCGCCCGACGATGCTCGCCGCCGCCGATATCAGGGCATATTGGGAGGCGGTGAAGCGCAGGTCGCACAGCGCAGAGAAATAAGCGACGACGGTGACGCCGCCGATGCCGCTCGCGAAATTCTCAAAGCCGATCGCACCGGCCAGTCCCCAATTGGTGTGACCCGCCTGGGCGAGCAAGGCGAAAGTGAAGTTCGACACGCCCATCAGGATCAAGCTGATGAGGACGGAGCGTTTCATTCCAAGCTTCGAGTAAAGAATCCCGCCAACGAAAATGCCGATCAGATAGGCCCAGAAGCCTACTCCGACATCCCAGATGGCGATCTCGTCATTGGTGTAGCCCATGTCGTCGAGCAGCAGCCGCAGCGTCAGCTGCCCGAGCGTGTCGCCGATCTTGTGGAGCAGGATGAACAGCAGCACGAGGAACGCCCCCTGCCGCTGGAAGAACTCGGTGAACGGGCGGTAGACTGCGCCGAGCGCGGCGGAAAATCCCCGCCGCCGCACGGGCTCGCGGTGGCGCTCGGGCTCGCCGAACAGCAGGCCGGTAATCATCGCCGGAAGCGCGAAGCCAGCGCAGGCGAGATAGGCGATTTCCCAGCCGACCCGCGCCGCCAGTACCAGCGCGAGAGCACCCGCCGCGACCGATCCGATGCGCCAGCCATATTGCACCATGCCCGATCCGACGCCGAGCTGGCGCGGCTTCAATATCTCGATCCGATAGGCGTCGATGACGATGTCGAAGGTCGCGCCCGCCGCCCCCACCAGCACTGCCGCATAAGCGGTGTAGAGCAGGCTCGCCGACGGATCGACGAAGGCGAGGTTGGCGACCGCCGCGATGACCAGCACGCCGGCGAGCAGCAGCCAGGATACGCGTTGTCCGAGCCGGCCGATGATCGGCAATCGCACCCCGTCGACAACCCACGCCCACAGGAATTTCAAATTATAGACGAGGAAGGCGAGGCTGAAGGCGGTGATGCTTTTCTTGTCGAGCCCGTCCTGTGCCAGCCGCGTGGTCAGCGTCGCGCCGATCATCGCATAGGGAAAGCCCGACGACACGCCGAGGAAGAAAGCCGCGATCGGCGCGGTCTCGGTATAGGGACGGATGCCATCGGGCAGCAGTGCGCGCCATCCCGTGTTGACCTGATCGTCCGCCGCTGTCGCCATCACTCACTCTCCCGCTCTCACGCACCATGCTAGCAGCGCATTCGCGCCTGGGAAGCCGGGCCTTGCACAATTGATCCGGCGCGCGCACCATTTTAACATGGATCAGTTCACGACGGCCTCGCGTCCGACGGCTGGCCAGCGCGCGCTGGCCGACGCGCTTGCCCGCGGCGAGGCCGCGCTGGGGCCGGGCATCGAGACGCTCGACGCCTCGCTCTACACCGATCCGGCGCGCTACGAGGCCGAGCAGCGCGCCATCTTCGACCGGGTGCCGCATCTTCTCGCGCCGTCGTCGCTGCTGCCCGAACCCAATCTGGCGGTCGCTCACGACCATTATGGAACGCCGCTGATTCTGTCGCGCGACGCGGCGGGGCACGCCCATGTCTTCGCCAACGTGTGCCGCCACCGCGGCACGCGGCTCATCGAGGCGGAGGACGTCGCCCCTGCCAAGCGCATCGTCTGCCCCTACCACGCCTGGGCCTATAAGCCCGACGGGGAGCTCAGCGGAATGCCGCGCGCCGACTGCTTCCCCGGGCTCGACAAGGCCGAGCACGGGCTGGTCGAATATCCGTCGGTCGAGGCCGGCGGCTTGATCTGGTTCGCCAAGCACAAGGACGCCGATTTCACCGACGCGCTCGCCCTCGCGCCCGATCTCGACGCCTTCGCCCTGGCCAGCCAGCACGTCTATCGCCGCCAGACCCACGAGGTCCGCGCCAATTGGAAGCTGGTCATCGACGCCTTCCTCGAAAGCTATCATGTCCAGCGGCTCCACGCCTCGACCATCGCCAGCTTCTTCGCCGACGGCATCACCACCGCCGATTCGATCGGCATCCATCAGCGCGCCGCGGTCGGCCGTGCCGACTATCTCGCCCAGGTCGACCGCGACGATTGGGCCGCGCTGCGCCATGCGGTGACCTACACCTATCAGCTATTCCCGGCTTCGGTCGTGATCGTCAGTCCCGACTACATCAACCTGCTGATCGCCATGCCGCAGTCGGTCGGCTTGACCCTGGTCGAGGACGTGATGCTGATCCCCGAAGCGCCCGCCACCGACCAGGCCGAG
>JALYQH010000273.1 GCA_030855945.1 Pseudomonadota bacterium
TCACCGCTCGCCCGAATTGAGGCTAGAGGCCCTGCTGATGCGCATCGGGAAAGCGCAGCAATTGCTCGCCAAGCTGCGCGAAACCGCAGTCAGCACGACCCGGCTGCTGACCTTCCTCGCCTCAATCGAGACGATCCACGAGCATCGCGTCAACCGCCGCCATGTCGATAGCCTGATTGCCGACGCAAATGCCCTTGCCGACCATAGCAATTTCGTCGGCGACAATCTCACCTTCCTGCTCGATGCGAGCTTGGGTCTGATCAGCCTTGAGCAGAACAGCGTGATGAAGATCTTTTCGGTGTTCGCGGTGGTATTCATGCCGCCGACCCTGATTGCCGGCATCTACGGCATGAATTTCGAGCATATGCCCGAACTGAAATGGCTGTTCGGCTACCCTTTCGCGCTAGGCATGATCCTGGCCAGCGCCGTCATTCCCATGTGGTTCGCGAGGCGGAGGGGCTGGCTCTAGGCTGCTTACCCCCTTTGTCTTAGCCGTCCGTTCTTGCTAGGCGCCCGGCATCCCGCAGACACGCGCGCATGAAGGGCAATTTCCATGATTCCGACCGGCCACGACAGTTTGGGCACTCGTTCGACGCTCGAGGCCGGCGGCAAGACCTACGCTTATTATTCCCTCAACAAGGCGGCGGCGACACTGGGCGACGTGTCGCGCCTGCCTTATTCGATGAAAGTGCTGCTCGAGAACCTGCTGCGCTTCGAGGATGGGGTGACCGTCACTGGCGAAGACCTCAAGTGCATGGCCGGGTGGCTCCAGGAGCGGAAGATCAACCGCGAGATTCAGTACCGCCCGGCGCGCGTGCTGATGCAGGATTTCACCGGCGTCCCAGCGGTGGTCGACCTCGCTGCGATGCGCGACGCGATGAAGAGCCTCGGCGGTGACGCGCAGAAGATCAATCCGCAGGTGCCGGTTCACCTGGTCATCGACCATAGCGTGATGGTGGATGAATTCGGTACCCCTCGGGCGTTCGAGGAGAATGTCGAGCTCGAATATCAGCGCAACGCCGAGCGCTATGAATTCCTGAAATGGGGCGCGACCGCGTTCGACAATTTCAAGGTGGTCCCGCCGGGGACCGGCATCTGCCACCAGGTCAATCTCGAGAACCTAGCCCAGACCGTATGGACGTCGGAGGATCAGAATGGCGAACCGGTCGCTTATCCCGACACGCTGGTAGGCACCGACAGCCATACGACGATGGTCAACGGCCTTGGCGTGCTCGGCTGGGGCGTCGGCGGGATCGAGGCCGAGGCGGCGATGCTCGGCCAGCCGGTGTCGATGCTGATCCCCGAAGTGGTCGGCTTCCGCGTCTCGGGCCAGCTCAAGGAAGGCATTACCGCCACCGATCTCGTGCTGACCGTCACCCAGATGCTCCGCGCCAAGGGCGTGGTCGGGCGCTTCGTCGAATTTTACGGGCCGGGCCTCGATGCGCTGAGCCTCGCCGACCGCGCGACCATCGCCAACATGGCGCCCGAATATGGCGCGACCTGCGGCTTCTTCCCAATCGACGAGCGCACCATCGACTATTTGAAGCTTACCGGCCGCGACGAGGACCGCATCGAACTGGTCCGCGCTTACGCCAAGGCGCAGGGCATGTGGCGCGATGCTTCCTCGCCCGAGCCGTTGTTCACCGACACGCTGGAGCTCGACATGTCGTCGGTCGAGCCGTCGCTCGCCGGCCCGCGCCGCCCGCAGGACCGAGTGCGCCTGTCCGAGGTCGACGAGCAGTTCAATTCCGAGCTTGAGGCAACCTACAAGAAACATGAGGAGCCGCGCATCCCGATCGCCGGCGAGGGTTTCGACATCGGCCATGGCGACGTGATGATCGCCGCGATCACCAGCTGCACCTACACCAGCAACCCGACCGTGCTGGTCGCCGCCGGCCTCGTCGCGCGCAAGGCCCGCGCGCTCGGACTGACCCGCAAGCCGTGGGTCAAGACCAGCCTCGCGCCGGGATCGAAGGTGGTCACCGATTATCTCGACGCCGCGGGCCTCAGCGAGGATCTCAATTCGATTGGATTTAACCTCGTCGGCTATGGCTGCACCACCTGCATCGGCAATAGCGGGCCGCTCGACCCGGCCTTTTCTACGGCGATCGCCGAGCATGACTTGGTCGTGTCGTCGGTGTTGTCGGGCAATCGCAATTTCGAAGGGCGGGTGTCGCCCGATTGCCGCGCTAATTATCTCGCCTCGCCGCCGCTGGTGGTCGCATATGCGCTCGCCGGATCGGTCCGCAACGACATGAACAGCCATCCGCTGGGCCAAGGCAGCGATGGCCGCGACGTGTTTCTGAAGGATGTGTGGCCGACCAACGACGAGGTTCGCGAACTGATCGACGCCCATGTCCACTCCGACATGTTCCGCCGCCGCTACGCGGACGTGTTCCATGGCGACGAGCGCTGGCGGGAGATCGAGGTGACCGGCGGCGACACCTACAATTGGCCGCCGGAGTCGACCTATATCCAGAACCCGCCTTACTTCAGCGGGATGACGATGACCCCCGCGCCGCTGACCGACATTTGCGAAGCGCGCGCCCTCGCGGTGTTTGGCGATTCGATCACCACCGACCACATCTCCCCGGCGGGCGCGATCAAGGCCGCCAGCCCGGCCGGTTCCTATCTCAGCGAGCATGACGTGCCGCGCGCCGAATATAACAGTTACGGCGCGCGCCGCGGCAATCATGAAGTGATGATGCGCGGCACCTTTGCCAACATTCGCATACGCAATAAGATGCTGGCGGGGGTCGAGGGCGGCATGACCCGCGGTCCGGACGGCGAGACCATGCCGATTTACGACGCGGCGATGGCGTATCAGGAGAACAGCACGCCGCTGGTGGTGATCGCGGGCAAGGAATACGGGACCGGATCATCGCGCGACTGGGCGGCCAAGGGCACCATATTGCTTGGCGTGCGCGCGGTCATCGCCGAAAGCTATGAGCGCATCCACCGCTCGAACCTGGTCGGCATGGGCGTGCTCCCGTTGCAATTCCCCGAGGGCGAGGGCGCCAATACGCTTGGCCTCGACGGCAGCGAGACTTTTTCCATCGCCGGCATCGCCGCGATCGAGCCGCGCCAGGATGTCGAGATCCAGGTTACCAACGCGGACGGATCCACCCGCACGATCACCGCCCGCTGCCGGATCGATACCTATAATGAACTCGAATATTACCGCGCCGGCGGCATCCTCCACTACGTCCTCAGGAACCTGGCCGCGTAATGCTTGATATTTTCATGGAAGTGGTCGGCTGGATCGGCGCGCTGCTGATCCTCGCCGGTTACGGGCTGCTGTCCGCCGGCAAGTTGAACGCCCGGAACCCGGCCTACCAGTGGCTCAACGTCATCGGAGCGATCGGCTTCATCCTCAATTCGGGATGGAACGGCGCCTGGCCGTCGGCCGCGCTCAACGTCATCTGGGTCGGCATCGGCGCGGTCGCGCTGGCGCGGATTTTCGGCCGGCGCCGAGCACTCGCGACTGATGGGAACGCGACCGGTTGACTCCGGCGCGATAAGGGCACAGCTTTCCCCAATCGTTTTTCGGGGGGAAAACCAGTGACTTGTAGAATCACATGTTATGCCGTTGTTGCTTCGCTTTTGCTCGCCGGCTGCTCGTCGCGCCCGCGTCAGTTCAACCCGACGCTCGGCATCTCGACCGCTGAGCCGAGCGGGTTCGACGAGGCCTATGCCACTTGCACGCAATTGATGGTCGCCGGAAAGCTCGACAAGGAGGGCCGCTCGGGTTCGCTCGGCGGCGGGGCGGCGGTCGGAGCAGGCACTGTAGCGGCCGGCGCCGGGACCGCGGCGGCGATCGGCGGCTATGCCGGGATGGCCGCGGCGGCGGCGACGGTCGTCCTGCTCCCCTTCGCGGTGATCGGCGGTGCCTGGGGCATGGCCAAGATGAAGCGCGCCAAGAAGGAAGCGGCGATCAAGTCCGTAATCGGCGGCTGCCTCCAGGAGCGCGGCTATAGCGTCGCGAGCTGGGAAGAGGTCAGAGGTAAGCGCGCCGTATCGCCCGCCCGAACTAACTGATCGCGCCATGCTCCGCCTGATCGATCTCAGCCATGCGATCGAAGAGGGAATGACGACCTTCAAGGGCTTTCCCGCCCCGATCCTGTGCGATTATTGGACCCGCGCGGACTCCGCGGCGCATTACGACGACGGCTCGAGCTTTCAGATCGGCCGGATCGACATGATCGCCAACACCGGCACTTATGTCGACAGCCCTTTCCACCGTTACGCCGATGGCGCCGACCTGGCGGGCCTTTCGCTTGAATCGCTTGCCGACCTCGACGCGCTGGTCGTCCGCAAGCCGTATGAGCGGGGGCTCGCCACCGACGCCCCCGATTTCGAAGGGCTCGATGTGCGGGGCAAGGCGGTGCTGGTGCACACCGGCTGGGACCGGCACTGGCGCAGCGAGGCTTATTTCGAGGGCCATCCACTCCTTACTGCTGGCGCCGCTGATTGGCTGGTCGAACAAGGTGCCGCCTTCGTCGGCATCGACAGCCACAATATCGACGACACCCGCACCCGGTCCCGCCCGGTCCACAGCAAGCTCCTCGCCGCGGGAATCCCGATCGGCGAGCATCTCACCAACCTGCAGGCGGTGCCGGACGGCCGCTTCCGCTTCTCCGCGGTACCGCCCAAGGTGAAAGGGATGGGGACCTTCCCGGTCAGGGCCTACGCGCGCTTGGGTGGTTGATCACCAGCTCCCGGGCAACCGGACGATGCCCAGAACGAGAAGCAGGACGAGCGTGGCAAGGGCTGAAATTACGAGCGATTTGAAACAGCCCGCGCGATTGTTGAAAAAAAAGAGCATCGCGCTCCTCTCCCCCCGTTTACGGATACGGAGGCGCCACCAAAGGGGCGCCCCCGATCACTTCACATGCGGTTATTAGGATTGTTGTTGTCAGTGCGATTGACGTGGCCGTCATTATCGCGCTTGCGCCCAAGCAGGCCGGCGAGGCCAAGCAGGCCGAGCAGGCCCCACGGAAAGTCGTTGTCTTCATCGTCGCGATCGACGGTGTCGACCATTGCCGGGTCGGCCGTTTCCAGCGTGTCCTGGGCCAGTGCCGCCGATGGCATTGTCGCGAGCAAGGCAGCGCCGATGATAGG
>JALYQH010000274.1 GCA_030855945.1 Pseudomonadota bacterium
CAGCAGGGTCATCCCGCCGGGCGTCGCCGGGGGCCGCGCCAGATTGACGTACAGCCCCTCGTCGAGCAGCGCCTGCCACATCGCGATGCCTTGCTCGAGGTCGGGCAGGATCACCGCGATGATCGCCGATTGCGGGGTGTCGGTGCCAAGCGTGAAGCCAAGCGCCTTGAGTCCGGCATGAAGCTTGCGGCTATTCTCCCACAGATGCGCGCGCTTGTCGGCGCCGTGCGTGAGCTTGGCGATCGAGGTGGCGGCGGTGGCGACCACGGAGGGCGGCAGCGAGGCGGTGAAGACGTAGGGACGGCAAACCAGCCGCAAAATCTTGAACTTGGGATGGTTGGAGACGCAGAAGCCGCCGACCGTCCCGACCGATTTGGAGAAAGTGCCGATGATGAAATCGACGTCATCGATCACGCCCTGCGCTTCGGCGACACCGCGGCCATTCTCTCCGATGAAGCCCATCGAATGCGCCTCGTCGACGAGCACCATCGCTCCGGCCGCCTTCGAGACCGCGACCATTTCCTTGAGGGGCGCGACGTCGCCGAGCATCGAATAGACGCCTTCGAGCACGACTAGGCAGCCGGCGCCCTCAGGCATGCGCTTCAGGCGCTTTTCGAGCGCTTCGACGTCATTGTGACGGAACGGCACGATCTGGGCATTGCCGAGCGCGCAGCCGTCGTAGATCGACGCGTGGCTGTCGATGTCGAGGATGATATAATCGTCCTTGCCGGCAAGCGTCGAGATGATCCCGAGATTGGCCTGATAGCCGGTCGAAAAGACCATCGCATGGTCCATGTCGTAGAACGTCCTGAGCGCTTCCTCGCACGCCTTGTGCCCGGCGTAGGTGCCGTTGAGGACGCGGCTGCCGGTGGTCCCCGAGCCATAATCGTCGAGCGCCTGCTTGCCCGCGGCGATGACGTCGGGGTCGAAGGTCATCCCCATATAATTGTAAGTGCCGAGCAGGATGGTGCGCTTGCCGTTGCACATCGCCACGGTCGGGGAGATCACCTCGTCCATCACCAGGTTGAACGGGTCGGTCAGCCCGGTCGAAAGCAGCGCCTCGCGCTGCGCGATCAGCGGGTCGAATTTGGAGAAGAGGTCGGTCATTGTCCTGCCTTCTGAGCCGCTCATCCTGAGTAGCCATTGAGCCTGTCGAAATGGCGTATCGAAGGACCCTCCTTCGATACGGGTCTTCGGCTTCGCCCAGCCCCTACTCAGGATGAGCGGAATTGGGTTCGGTCAGCCCTTCAATTTCTCGACCGCGTCGACGAGCTGGCCGACATTCTCGATCTCGGCCTGCTGGTTCATGGTGATGAGGATGTCATATTCATCCTCGATGGTGGCGACGAAATCGAGGACGGTAAGGCTGTCCCACTCGAGATCCTGGGCGAAGCGGGTGGCGTCGGTCACTGCGACGCCCTTCTTGTTGAACGGCTCGATAAGGGCTTTCACCCGGCTGTCGGTAGCGGCTCTTGTCGTCATGGCGGCGTCCTAATCGCGGGTGGCGGCTTAAGCAATCGAATGGGGCGCAAAGAGGGCGCTTGCGTCCTCCCGGCCGAGGCGACGGGGCGGGTGCGCTAAAGCCAGCCGGCGTCGCGGTACCAGCGGGCGGTGTCGGCGAGGCCTCCCTCGGTGGCGATGCGGGGTTGCCACAGGCTGGGCGGCACGTCCTGGTCGGGGCCGACGCACCAGTCGCCGTGCGAGAAATAAGCGGCGCGGTCCGGAGTCAGCTTGGCCTTGTCTCCGCGCACCAGCCGGTCGGCGCGGGCAGCGAGCGCCATGACTGCGCGCGGGGTCGAAATCGTGACCACCTTGCGCCCCACGGCGCGGCCGAGCGCAAGCCCGAACTCGCGGTATGTCCAGCCGCCCGGGCGGCCGTCGTCGGGCTCGAAAATCTTGTCGTGGGCGGTGGAGGAGCCGGCGAGGGAAAGCAGCAACCGCGCCAGATCGTCGACATGGATCAGCGACAGTCGTCCGGCCGGGGGCAGCACGATCACCCCCCCGCGGGCCATCTTGAACAGTTCGAGCGTCTCGCGGTCGCCCGGTCCGTAGACCGCGGGCGGACGGACGGTCGCGGTCGACAAGGGGGAGGCGGCGACAAGCGCTTCGGAGCGCGCCTTGCTGCCGCCGTAGAGCGACAATTCGGGCTCGCGCGCGGCGAGCGAGCTGACATGGACGAAACGCGCGATCCCGCCGGCCTCGGCGGCGGCGAGGATCGCGGCGGTGCCGGTCACATTGCCAGCCTCGAAGCCGGCCGCGTCACGGGCATTGATCACTCCGGCGCAGTGGATCACCGCGTCGGCGCCTTCGACCAAAGCGGCGAGGCTGTCGGGTCGATCGAGCGCGCCGTCGACCCAGGTCACGCCCCGGCGCGGCTTCATCGTGCGGCGGGTCAGCGCGCGGACGTCATGCCCGTCATCGACCGCGAGCCCGAGCAGGTGGCCGCCGACAAAGCCGGTCGCGCCCGTTACGGCGAGCTTCAAAGCGGCGACCATTCCCGCTCATGAAGGTCGGCGTCCTCCGCCTCCTTCTCGCCGCCGACCTTGTCGAGGATCGCGTCGAGCAAGGGATCGAGCCCGTCGCCCGTCGCCGCGGAGACCACGAAGGTTTCGACCCCGGCGACCTTGGCCAGTTTCTTGGCGAGCTTGGTCATCGCCTTGGGATCGACGAGGTCGGCGCGCGACAGAGCGAGGACTTCGGGCTTATCCTCGAGCCCCGCGCCATAGGCGTCAAGCTCGCCGCGCACGACGCGATAG
>JALYQH010000279.1 GCA_030855945.1 Pseudomonadota bacterium
CAACATCGCCGCCGTGACGACTGCCGTCGCCAATGGCGACTTGTCGAAGAAGATCACTGTCGACGTGAAGGGCGAGATCCTCGAGCTCAAGGATACGATCAACGTCATGGTCGACCAATTGAACGGCTTCGCGTCCGAAGTGACGCGCGTGGCGCGCGAAGTCGGCACCGAAGGCAAATTGGGCGGCCAGGCGCGGGTCGAGGGCGTCGCCGGGACATGGAAGGATCTCACCGACAATGTGAACTCGATGGCCGAGAATCTCACCGGCCAGGTCCGCAACATCGCCGACGTCACCACCGCGGTCGCCTTAGGCGATCTGTCGAAGAAGATCACCGTCGACGTGAAGGGCGAAATTCTCGAGCTCAAGAATACCGTCAACACGATGGTCGATCAGCTCAACGCCTTCGCCTCCGAAGTCAGCCGCGTTGCGCGCGAAGTCGGCACCGAAGGCAAATTGGGTGGCCAGGCGCGGGTGGAAGGCGTTGCCGGCACGTGGAAGGATTTGACCGAGAACGTCAACTTCATGGCCGACAATTTGACCGGCCAGGTCCGCAACATCGCCGAAGTTACGACGGCCGTTGCGTCGGGCGATCTGTCCAAGAAGATCACGGTCGACGTGAAGGGCGAGATTCTCGAGCTCAAGAACACCATCAACACGATGGTCGATCAGCTCAACGGCTTCGCGTCCGAAGTGACGCGCGTTGCGCGCGAGGTCGGAACCGAGGGCAAATTGGGCGGCCAGGCCGAAGTGCCCGGAGTCGCCGGCACCTGGGCCGACCTTACCGACAACGTCAATCTGATGGCCGCCAACCTCACCGGCCAGGTCCGCAACATCGCCGAGGTGACCACCGCCGTTGCGCGCGGCGATCTGTCCAAGAAGATCACGGTCGAGGTGAAGGGCGAAATCCTCGAGCTCAAGGACACCATCAACGTGATGGTCGATCAGCTCAACTCCTTCGCCTCCGAAGTGACTCGCGTCGCGCGCGAAGTCGGCACCGAGGGCAAATTGGGCGGCCAGGCGCAGGTCGAGGGCGTCGGCGGCACGTGGAAGGATTTGACCGACAACGTCAACGCGATGGCCGGCAACCTCACCGGCCAGGTCCGCAACATCGCCGAAGTCACCACCGCCGTAGCGCGCGGCGATCTGTCCAAGAAAATTACGGTCGAGGTGAAGGGCGAAATTCTCGAGCTCAAGAACACCATCAACGTCATGGTCGATCAGCTGAACTCCTTCGCCTCCGAAGTTACTCGCGTCGCGCGCGAAGTGGGCTCGGAAGGCAAGCTCGGCGGTCAGGCCAAGGTCGAAGGCGTCGGCGGGACGTGGAAGGATCTTACCGACAATGTGAACGAGCTCGCGGCGAACTTGACGGGACAGGTCCGCAACATCGCCGACGTGACCACCGCGGTCGCCTTGGGCGATCTGTCGAAGAAGATTACGGTCGACGTGAAGGGCGAAATTCTCGAGCTTAAGAACACCATCAACACGATGGTCGACCAGCTCAACGGCTTCGCCTCGGAAGTGACTCGCGTTGCGCGCGAAGTCGGCACCGAGGGCAAGTTGGGCGGTCAGGCGCAGGTCCGCGGCGTCGCCGGGACGTGGAAGGATCTCACCGACAACGTCAACCTCATGGCCGACAATCTCACCGGCCAGGTCCGCAACATCGCCGACGTCACCACCGCGGTGGCGCGCGGCGATCTGTCGAAGAAGATTACCGTCGACGTGAAGGGCGAAATCCTCGCGCTCAAGAATACCATCAACACGATGGTCGATCAGCTCAACGGCTTCGCCTCCGAAGTGACCCGCGTTGCGCGCGAGGTCGGCACGGAGGGCCGGCTTGGCGGTCAGGCGCAGGTGCCCGGCGTCGGCGGTACGTGGAAAGATCTGACCGACAACGTCAATCTGATGGCGACCAACCTTACCAACCAGGTGCGCGGCATCGCCGACGTCGTCACCGCGGTCGCCCAAGGCAATCTCAAGCGCAAGCTGACGTTCGACGCCAAGGGCGAGATTGCGGCGCTGGCCGAGACGATCAACGGCATGATCGAAACGCTCTCGACGTTCGGCGATCAGGTGACCAACATGGCGCGCGAGGTCGGCGTCGAAGGCCGCCTCGGCGGGCAGGCGCGAGTCCCGGGCGCCGCCGGCCTGTGGCGCGACCTTACCGACAACGTCAACCAGCTCGCCGCCAACCTCACCAACCAGGTCCGCTCGATCGCCGAAGTGTCGACCGCGGTCACCAAGGGCGATTTGACGCGCTCGATCTCGGTCGAGGCGTCGGGCGAAATGGCCGCGCTCAAGGACAATATCAACGAAATGATCCGCAATCTGAAGGATCAGACGCTCAAGAATGCCGAGCAGGATTGGCTTAAGACCAACCTCGCCCGCTTTAGCCGAATGCTCCAGGGCGAGCGCGATCTTGCCACCATCTCGAACCTGATCATGTCCGAGCTGGCACCGCTGGTGAACGCCCAATATGGCGTCTTCTACGTCACGAACCGGGACGAAGAAGACACCAAGCTCGAGCTGATCGCCAGCTATGGCGCCGAGCGTCACGATGAGTTGAAAAAGCAGTTCGTGCTTCGCGAAGGGCTGATCGGCCAGGCCGCGGCCGACAAGCGGCCGATGCTGATGAAGCAGGTGCCGGGCGACTTCCTGCGCATCGGCTCCGGGCTAGGCAGCGGCAAGCCGGCCAATATCAACATCATCCCGGCTTTGTTCGAGGATGAGGTCCAGGGCGTGATCGAGCTCGCCTCATTCGACGAGTTTAACGAGACCCACCAGATCTTCCTCAACCAGCTGATGGAAACCGTCGGCATCGTGCTGACCACGATCGCCTCGACGATGCGCACCGAAGGCCTGCTCAAGCAGTCGCAATTGCTCACCCAGGAGCTTCAGGCGCGGCAGACCGAACTGACGACCAAGCAGGAAGAGCTTCACGAGACCAACGAGGAGCTGCAGGAGAAAGCGCAGCTGCTCGAGAATGAGAAGCGTCAGGTCGAGGCCAAGAATTTCGAGATCGAAATGGCGCGGCGCGCGGTCGAGGAGAAAGCCGAGCAGCTTGCGCTGACCTCAAAGTATAAAAGCGAATTCCTCGCCAATATGAGCCACGAATTGCGCACGCCGCTGAATTCGCTGCTCATCCTGTCGAAGCTGCTAGCCGACAATCAGCAGGGCAATCTCAACCAGAAGCAGACCGAATTCGCGCGCACCATCCACTCGGCCGGCACCGACCTGCTCAGCCTGATCAACGACATCCTCGATCTCTCCAAGGTCGAATCCGGAACGGTGTCGATCGAGGTCGGCGATATGCCGATGGCCGCCCTCAAGCAGCATATGGAACGCACCTTCCGCCAGCTCGCTTCGGAAAAGGGGCTGGTGTTCGAAGTCGATTTCTCCGCCGATCTTCCGGCGACCATTCGCACCGACGACAAGCGGCTTCAGCAGGTCGTCCTCAACCTGCTTTCCAACGCGTTCAAATTCACCGCCGACGGCGGGGTCACGCTCGCCGTTCGCCCCGCGACCAGCGGCTGGAGCGCCAACCATCCGGTGCTCAAGGACGGCGAGCCGGCGAGCGAGATCGCGGGCAGCGACACCGGCATCGGCATTCCGCAGAATAAGCAGAAACTCATTTTCGAAGCGTTCCAGCAGGCTGACGGTACCACCAGCCGCAAATATGGCGGCACCGGGCTCGGCCTGTCGATCAGCCGCGAGATCGCGCGCCTGCTCGGCGGCGAGCTTCAGGTCCGCTCCACCCCGGGCGAGGGCTCGACCTTCACCCTCTATGTCCCGATGCAGGTCGCGGCCGATCCGTTCGCGCTCACCACTTATACCGAATCAAGCCCGATCGCGCTGGCGTCGGGCGACCCGGTGGCTACCGCATTCCCGCTCGCCGACGACCGCGACGATCTAAGCGGCAAGCCCTTCGTGATGATCGTCGAGGACGACCCGACCTTTGCCACCATCCTGCTCGACCTCGCACGCGAAACCGGGCTCAAGGGAGTCATCTCATCGGCTGGGTCGGGCACGGTCGCGCTCGTTCGCAAGATGCGGCCCGACGCGATCACGCTCGATCTCGGCCTCAGCGACATCGACGGCTTCGTGCTGCTCGACCTGCTCCGTCACGATCCCGACACCGCTGACATTCCCGTCCATGTCATCTCGGGCGCCGAGCAAGCCGCGCATGCGCTGACGCTGGGCGCCGCGGCGGTGATCGAGAAGCCGGCGGATCGCGATGAACTGGCGCGGGTGTTCGAGACAATCGCCCAGTCCAGCCAACGTGGCCGAAAGAAGGGCAAGGCCGCCCAGAAGCGCGCGACCGCCTCCCCTTCGCGCGGCGCGGTGCCCGAGCTTGCCGGCCGCCGAATCCTCATCATCGACGACGATATTCGCAACATCTACTCGCTGACGAGCGTGCTCGAGGCCCACGACGTCAAGGTGCTCCACGCCGAGAGCGGCGCCGAGGGCATCCAGCTTCTGGAAACCGTGCCGTCGATCGACGTCGCGCTGGTCGACATCATGATGCCCGACATGGATGGCTATGAAACGATGCAGCGGATCCGGACGATGCCGATCGGCGAGGCGCTGCCGCTGATCGCGGTGACGGCCAAGGCAATGAAGGGCGATCGGCAGAAATGCCTCGATGCCGGGGCGTCAGATTATATCTCCAAACCCGTCGATACCGACTTGCTGCTCGCCTTGCTCCGAGTCTGGATCGGCCGCGCGGAGGCACCGCGCAAGGCGATCGCGGCCAGTCAAAAGACGCGGGCGGCCTAGCAAAATGAAGCCGCAACAGCTCGTCAAGTCGGCCGCGGATTCCGGGAGTGGTCCGGCTGCGCAACGCGCGCGAATCCTGCTGGTCGACGATGACGAGCGCAACCTGCTCGCTCTGTCCGAAGTGTTGAAGGGCATCGCCGACATCGTCACCGCGACGTCGGGCCGCCAGGCGCTCCGCCATTTGCTCAAATCCGACTTCGCGGTGATCCTGCTCGACGTGTTCATGCCCGGCATGGACGGCTATGAGACCGCGCAATTGATCCGGGCGCGCGAGCAGACCAGCTTCATTCCGATCATCTTCGTCTCGGCGGTCAATAAAGAAGTCGAGCATCTGATGCGCGGCTATGCGATGGGCGCGGTCGATTATGTGTTCAAGCCGGTCGATCCGGTGATGCTCCAATCGAAGGTCAGCGTGTTCGTCGAGCTCTTCTCGATGCGGCGGCAGATCGAGGAGCGCGCGGCGCGCGAACAGAAATTGCTCGACGACGCGCTTCTCGCCAATTCCGAAAAGCTCGAGGCCGAAACAGCGCTTCGTCTCGCCGAAGTGCGCCATTCTCTCGCCATCCGCTCCCTTCCGATCATCATCTTCGCGCGCGAAATGGCGCGCGAGCTCACCCCGCCGCGAATCATTGGCGGCGACCTTCTCGGAATGACCGGATTCGCTGAACCGCCCTCGCTCGACGACTGGCGCGAGCGGATTCATCCCGACGACCGCGAGCGCACGGCGCAAAGCTATTATCGACTGCCTGACGCCGGCAGCCTGTCGATCGAATATCGCTGGCGCCGCTTGGACGGGGAATATCGCCACTTCCTTGAGCAGACGATGCTGTTCGGCGAGGGCGCAGCCGGTTCGGTCGAGATCAGCGGGACGATCCTTGACGTGACCGATCAAAAGAGCCTCGAGGCGCAATTGCTTCATAGCGGCAAGATGGAAGCGGTCGGACAATTGACCGGCGGCGTAGCGCACGATTTCAACAATTTGCTCGCCGCGATCCTCGGCGGCGTAAGCTTGCTCAACCGCCGTGCCTCGCTCGATGAACGCAACGCCAAGATTCTGGACCAGATACGTCATGCCGCCGAGCAAGGTGCCGAGCTGGTGCGGCGAATGATGGCTTTTTCCCGCAAGCAGGATCTCAAGCCGACCAGCGTCGCGGTGGAGTCGCTTTGCGAGTCGGTCGGCGGCCTCGTCGAGCATGCGCTGGGCGGCACGATCGAGATCGATTGGGCGTGCCCGACCCACGTCTCCAACGTGTTCGTCGATCGCGGCCAGCTTGAGCTGGCGGTGGTCAATCTGGTGCTCAACGCGCGCGACGCCATGCCCAGCGGCGGGACGATCGGCGTGTCGTTCGAAAATCATCAAGTCGAGGCGGCCGATCCCGGGGACCTCGAACCGGGCCGCTACGTGCGCTTGCGAGTGACCGACAATGGACCGGGCATTCCCAGCGAAATATTGTCGCGTGTGACCGAGCCTTTCTTCACCACCAAGGAGACGGGCAAGGGCACCGGGCTTGGCCTGTCGATGGTGTTCGGCTTCGTCCGCCAGTCGGGTGGCCGGATGAACATCGAGAATCACGACCATGTCGGCGCGGTGGTCGAGCTCATCCTTCCGGCGAGTCCCGAGGGCGCCGCGGCGGCAGCCGCTCCGACTGTCGCCGAAGCAAGGCCCGACAAATATGCGGTGAAGTCGGTGCTGCTGGTCGACGACGACGATATGGTCCGCACCATCGTCAAGGAGCAATTGACCGACATGGGCTTTACCGTCTGTGCCTTATCGGGCGGCGCCGCGGCGCTGGAAAAGCTCAGTCAGAAACCCAATGATTTCGACCTGTTGCTGACCGATTTCGCAATGCCGGGCATGAACGGTGCGGAGACGATCGGTCATGCCGCGCTGATCAAGCCGTCGCTTCGCTTCCTGCTGATGACGGGCTTCGCCGACGCTGAGACGCTGGCCTCGCTCCCCGCGCATATCGAGGTCATTCCCAAGCCGATCGACTATCAGCGGCTGGCGCGCGCCTTCATTTGACGACCGACCAGGCGAGCACGAACGTTCCGGAGGAGCGGAGCGCCCTTGCGGCCCTCGCGTCGATCAAGGCGCATTCGCCAGGGCCGATCCCGCCGACCGCCGCGTCGATCGGCAATAGCTGAACTTCGCGGATCGCCTGCGGCAGCACGGGCGGCTCGCCGACGCACCACGCGACTCCAAAATAGGGCCCGGCGACGAGGAGGGCGCTTTGATTGCCAACCTTGCCGTCGAGACGGTGTTGGTGTGGGCGCGCCTGGACGACGTCAGCCGCCTCATCGAGATGAAGCTCGCGCGGCCGGCCATAATCGTAAAGCCGATAGGTGAGATCGACCGCCTGCTGAATTTCGAGCACGGTCAGCCCCGGCCCCAGCGCATGGATCGTCCCGGCGGGATTGTAGATGAAGTCGCCGCGCATCGGCCGCCGCCAGTCAATCAACTCGACGATCGAGCCATCGCGCGCCGCGTCGATCACCTCGCTCGCCGCCGCCTCGCGAACCGTGCCGATCCCCAACTCGGCGTCGTCCTCGACGTCGAGGATGATCCAGCATTCGTCCTTGCCGCTGCGATGACCGCGGGCGTGGGCGGTGGCGTCGTCGGGGTGGACCTGGATCGACAATCGCTCCGTGGTGAACAGATATTTGGCCATTACGTCGAGCTCGCGCCCGGCGGGCGGCTCGAACCAGATCTCGCCGACCTGGCGCTCGGCGTCGACGCCGAACCGCGGATCGATACCGCAGCGGCCCCACGGCTTGTCGACAATCTTCGTGTCCAGCTTCACCGTTTCGCCGACCATCGATCCGTCCTTCAATCCATCGCCGCCAGCAGCTTCTTCAGCGACATGAACGCGAAGCCGACCGAGCTGTCCGAAATGCCATAAGGCATGAACAATTGGTCGCCGCAGCGCATTGCTCCGCAGGTGTAAACGACGTTGGGGACATATCCGTTGCGATCGTCATTCTCCGCCTGGAGGATCGGCTGGCGGGTGCGGCCGAGAATCTTCGACGGGTCGTCGCGGTCGAGCAGCACCGCGCCGATTGCATATTGGCGCATCGCTCCGACCCCGTGGGTGAGCAGCAGCCAGCCCTGGTCGATCTCGATCGGCGGCCCGCAATTGCCGATCTGGATCAGCTCCCACGGATATTTGGGCCGCATCAGCAGGTCGCCGCCGTTCCAGGCGTTGAGGTCGTCGGACGACAGCAGGAACAGATTTTGCCCGTCCTGCCGCCCGACCATCATATATCGTCCGCCAATCTTGCGCGGGAACAACGCCATGCCCTTGTTGCGCGCGGCATCGCCTTCGATCGGGCACAGGTTGAACGACCGAAAATCGCGGGTTCGAAGCAACTCCGAGCGGATGTCCCGCCCTGAATAAGCGGTGTAGGTGCCGATATATTCCTGGCTGCCGTCGTCATGCGTGAATTGCGTCAGCCTCAAATCTTCCAGCCCGCCGGCCTGCTTCGGAGTGATCGGGAAAATGACCGTCCCCGACAGATTGGTATTCTCGTCGCGGAACACCGTGATCGGGCCGTCCTCGAACAATCCATCGACATCGGGCGCGTCGGTCGCAGTCGCGAACGGCGGCTCCGGCGCCAGCTCGAACCCGCCGCCCTCCGACACTAGCCCCTCGCGAAACGCGACCGAGCTGATATGGCCCTCCCCGACCGCGCGCAGGGACAGCACCACGCGAACGGTGTCCTTGTCGAGCCCGCTCTGGTCGGGATGCGGGACGATGCTCGGGTTCATCAGCGCCGCCGCGGCATAGCTATATTCGTGGCAGAAATAGGCGCCGACGAGCTGCTTGCGCTGGTCCTCGAGATCGCCGAGCTCGAGGTCGAGCAACGCGCAAATTTCGTCGAAGCGGCGCAGGAATACATTGCGCGCCTGCCAGTGCCGGCTTTCGAAATCGCGCATCACCCGGCGCAGCTGGCGCTTGGTATCCTTGTCGTCGAGCGCGAGCACGACATCGACCAGTCGCTGGGCGCGGCCCGGGTCGCTGCTGCTGCCCTGCCAAGCGATGTGGAACGGGCGAATCACGACTCGGGCGGCATCCGCCTTCAGCCGGAGCGGGTGAAGTTGTGGTTCGAACATTCGGCTCTGGCGTTAAAGGGTCGGGACGCGCGCTTTTGCGGCGCCCTCCTGCTCCTGTCCAGTCCGTTGTGTCGCTCCGAACGCCTCGGTCATCGTGGCCGCGGCAAGATGCAGCGCGAGGATCGATTCCGCGCCCTGGTTGCGGTTGATGCCGGTCGCCATCAGGCCATCGAAACAGCCGCCGTCGGCAAGGTCGGCGAGCGGGATGCCAAGGTCGTTGTCGCCGAAGAACCAGCCGAACGCGTCGCACGCAACCGTTCTCCACCGGCCGTCCGCGCTGATCGCCAAGGCGGCGGCCGCGGCATCGATCGTGGCGGTGGCTTCGAGCGGCTGCTGGTCGAACGCCAGCGGTGCGGCATAGCGCCGGCCGAAACCGTTCGACCCGACCGGGCGGAAGCAGCCGCGAGTCCCGGTCTGACGCTCGCAGAGCCAGGCGAGGGTCGTCAGCCCCGTGTTGATCATCGCCTGGTCGCCAAGCGTCTCGCCGGCACGAAGCAGCGCCTCGCTCATGCGCGCATTGTCATAGGTCAGCTCGGCCTCGAACCACTCCCAGTCGGCCCGGCGCGCTGCGGCGTGGATCGCCATCAGCTGCGCGCCCGCATCCTCGATCAGGTCGAGCGCCATCCGATGTCCGGGATGTGAGGCGAGCAGCGCGTGCCCGCCGAGCGCGGCGAATGCCTTGGCGCGCGGCGGCGCCAATGTTCCCATCCGCGGCACGGCTTCCTCGAACAGCTTGGCCGCCCAGTCGCGAATCGAGCGCCACGGCGCGTGCGACGCGGCATAGCCCAGCGCCCACAATGTCCGCCCATTGCTGTCCTCCGACCCGACATCCTCGAGCCAGCGGCGGTCATAGCCCATGAAGTTGCGGAAGCGGCCGACATCGCCATTCCAACCATGCTGGAGGAAAGCGGCATAGGTCGCCGCGAGGCTCGCCATCGGACCGGCCGGGTCGAGCCGTCCGCGGCGCACTGCGAACATCAGCGCGCGGGCATTGTCGTCGATGCAATAGCCATGGTTGCGGTCCGCAACGCTGAGAATGCCGTGCTGAAGCATGCCGACGCCGTCGCTCATCCGCTCGATCGCGCCAAGCGCGAGCGCGGTCGTCGCACGAACCGCCGGGCGGCGCTGGCGCGACGAATTGGCGGCGAGCGGGGCAAGCGCCCGCTCCACCACGCGCGGCCACAGCATCGTCCGCCCAAGCGCGTAGGCACGGCGCGCTAGCGAATGGCGATGGGCATGGTCGTCGAGCAATTCGCCGACCGCCGCCGCCAACGCCGCCGGGTCGGCGGGCGGAACGAGCATGCCATGATCGTCGGCGAGCAATTCGCGGGCGTGGAGATACGGAGTCGCAACCACCGGCTTGCCGACCGCGACCGCGTAGGACAGCGTCCCCGAAGTAACCTGCGCCATGTTGAGGTACGGCGTGACGTAAATGTCGCTCGCCTGGAGCATGTCGAGCAATTCCTGCTGCTCGACGAAGGCATCGACGAAGCGGACATGGTCGGCGACGCCAAGTTCCGCCGCGCGCGCCATCAGCGCCTCGCGGTGAACCTCGCCCTGGTGGCGGACGAGATTGGGGTGGGTCGCGCCGACCACCGCGTAGAGCGCTTGCGGATGATCGGCGACGATTTTGGGCATCGCTTCGATCATGTGCTGAACCCCCTTGTCGGGGGCGAGCAGGCCGAAGGTCATCAGCACCTGGCGCCCTTCCCAGCCGAAGCGGGCCTTGAGCGCATCGGGATCGCGCAGCGGCCGGTCGGGGACGCCGTGGGGAATGATCGAGATGCGGTGCGGAGCAACGCCATGGACTCGCCGCAATATGTCGGCGCCCCGCGCCGCCATCACGATCAAATGATCGGCGCGCGACAGCACCCGCTCGAACACCGCGCGCTCGGCTGGCGAGGCCCGCTCGAGCACGGTGTGTAGCGTAACCACGATCGGAAGGTCGGTGGCGTTGATCAGCTCGAGGATATGCGCCCCTGCCTCGCCGCCGAAAATGCCATATTCATGCTGAAGCCAGATCGCGTCCGCGCCGCTCGCCGCGATGGCCTGGGCAGCGTCACGATAGGCCGGCAGCTCGTCGCGCGCGATCGTGCGGATGTCGTTGGAATAAGCGACGCCCGTACCATCATCGATCGCATAATGGTCGAGCGTGAGGGTCGGGTAACGCAGGCGAAGTGCATCGGCGACATGGCTGGTGAATGTGGCCATGCCGCACTGGCGCGGGAGCGCATTGCCGACCAGCGCGAGCCGCGCCACCGGGGCCGCGCGGGCGGAACGGGCCGAAGTCTCACCGTTCGGCGGAGCGAGCGTGTCACACTCAAGCATCTATTTTTGTTACCCTTGTTCAAACGGCGCAACTCGACTCGGCGCCATTTCATTCAACGTGGCAGCGAGCATCCGGTTGCTCCGCTTAACCCGCTATAGCATAGTTATGCCGCACTGCAGCATCGGTTGGTCGTGTTCGACCTAGATTGCTTGGCCCGCCGCCACGCCGCTCGCCCACGCCCATTGGAAATTATAGCCGCCGAGCCACCCAGTGACGTCAACCGCCTCGCCGATGATGTGCAATCCGGGCACTTTGGCGGCCTCCATCGTCCGCGAGCTGAGCTCGGCGGTGGAAATGCCGCCGATCGTGATCTCGGCCTTCGCAAAGCCCTCGCTGCCATTGGGATGGAAATGCCAGCTACGAAGCCGCGCTTCGGCCTCGCCAAGCCCGCGGTCGGTCAGTCCGCCGATCGGTCCATCGAAGGCCAGCCGTTCGGCGAGCGTTTCGGCCAGCCGTGCGGGGAGGCGCTGGTCGAGCAGTTTGACGAGCGACCGGCGCGGGTCTGCGCGTTTGGCTTCGGCCAGCCAGCCCGGCGGCGCGTCGGGCAGGAAATCGATCGCGATGGCCTCGCCGTTCCGCCAATAGCTCGAAACCTGGAGGATAGCCGGGCCGGACAGTCCGCGATGGGTGAACAGGGCCGCCTCGCGGAACGGCGGGCCGCTGGCGGCAGAGGCAATCACGGGCGCCGCCACGCCAGACAATTCGCGGAACAGCAAATCCTCGCCGGCCAGGGTCAGTGGCACCAGCGCCGGTCGCGGCTCGACCAGTTTCAATCCAAACCGCCGCGCCAGGTCATAGGCGAAGCCGGTGGCGCCCATTTTGGGGATCGACGGCCCGCCGGTGGCGAGCACCACCCGCGCTGCGCTCGCCTCGCGCTCGCCGCATCGAATGGTAAAGCCGCCGTCGCCTCGTGCGACTACCACCGGATGGCCGAGCCACAGTTCGACCCCGGCCGCGCTGCATTCGTCCCACAACATGGCGACGATCTGCCGCGCCGAGCCGTCGCAGAATAATTGCCCGAGGGTCTTTTCGTGCCAGGCGATGCCGTGGCGTTCGACTAGGTCGAGGAAGTCGCGCGGGGTGTAGCGCGCCAGCGCCGATTTGGCGAAATGCGGGTTGGCGGAGAGGAAGCGGTCGGGCGCCGCGCCGATGTTGGTGAAGTTGCACCGCCCGCCGCCCGAAATGAGGATTTTCTTCCCCGGCTCGTCGGCATGGTCGATCAGCAGCACGCGTCTGCCGCGCTGGCCAGCGACCATCGCCGCCATCAGGCCCGCCGCGCCGGCGCCGAGGATGATCGCGTCGAAATACTTCTGCTTCACCCCGCCGCCCAAGCGGGTGGCGCCCTTGCGGTCAAGGGGCGGGGATGCTTTGAGCAGCGCCATGGACCGTGCCTTTTTTGCCTTGCTTTCCACGCTCGCCCGGACGGTGATCGCCGCCGAAATGGCGCACGGGCTGACGGTCGACGACAAGGGCGGCGCTGCCTTCGATCCGGTCACCGAAGCCGACCGCGCCGGCGAGCGCGCGCTGCGCGGCGCCATCGAGGCGGCCTATCCCGATCATGGCATTTGCGGCGAGGAATATGGGCTGGTGCGCGGCGAGGCGGCGATCCGCTGGAGCCTCGACCCGGTCGACGGGACGCGCGCCCTGCTTTGCGGGCTACCGAGCTGGGCGGTGCTGGTCGGGTTGCTCGAGGGCGGGCGCCACGTCGCCGGAATGATCGACTTGCCCGCGCTCGATGAGACATTGATCGGAATCGACGGCGAGACATGTCGCAACGGCGCCCCGGTGCGCACCAGCGGCTGCGCCACGGTGGCCGAGGCGCGGCTGTCGACCACCGATCCCAATCTGTTCACCGGCGGCGAAGCCGAGGCGTTCGACCGCGTCCGCCGCGCCGCGCGCTTGACCCGCTTCGGGCTCGACGCGCTCGGCTACGCCCGGGTCGCGACCGGCGATCTCGATCTGGTCATCGAAAGCGGCCTCAAGCCGCATGACTATGACGCGCTGGTCGCGGTAGTGCGCAGCGCCGGCGGAACGATCGGCAACTGGCGCGGCGGTGACGACCTTGGCGGCGGCGACGTGGTCGCGGCGGCGAGCCAGGGGCTTTACGACGAGGCAGTCGCGCTGCTCGGCGCGTGACGGCGCCTGAGTTCGGCAATCACCGTCTCCCACGAAGCTTCGCTGGCTTCGAGCAACACGGTCAGATGATAGACGAGATCGGCCGCTTCGGCGGTGAGATCGGCGGCGTCGCCGGCCACCGCGGCGAGCGCGACCTCGACGCCTTCCTCGCCAACCTTCTGGGCGATGCGCTTGACGCCCTCGCCGACCAGCCGCGCGGTATAGCTGGTCGCCGGGTCGCCCCCCGCTCGTTCGGCGACGGTGGCGGCTAGCGATCCGATAAAGCCGGTGCCGGGCGCCCCGTCCCCGCCGAAACAGCTCGGACTGCCGGAGTGGCACGTCGGCCCTCGCGGCCGGGCGATCACGAGTAGCGCATCGCGGTCGCAATCGGCGCGAATATCGACCAGATCGAGCATATTGCCGCTAATCTCGCCCTTGCGCCACGGCCGTCCGCGCGACCTGCTATGGAACGTCACCAGCCCATCGCGCAGCGTGGCCTCGAGAGCGGCGCGGTCCATATAGCCGAGCATCCGCACCTCGCCCGACGCGGCGTCCTGCACGACCGCCGGAAGCAGTCCGTCCATCTTAGGCCAATCAAGACCGTCGAGATCGATCATCGGCGCACCTCAACCCCTTCGCCGGCAAGATAATCCTTGAGGTCGGAAATAGCGATCAGCCGGTCGTGGAACACACTTGCCGCCAGCGCCCCGCTGGCGCCCGCCGTGAAGGCCTGAACGAAATGCGCCATCTCGCCGGCGCCGCCCGAGGCGATCACCGGTACGTCGACGGCCGCGACCAGCGCGCGCAACTGTTCGAGGTCGTAGCCGCTGCGCACTCCGTCGCGGTCGATGCAGTTGAGCACGATTTCCCCGGCGCCCAGCGCCGTGGCCTCGACCGCCCAGGCGATCATCTCGCGGCCTGAATCTTCGGTCGCTTCGGGCCGTCCCGTATATTGCTTGACCCGCCAGCCGCCGCCGGGGTCGCGCAAGCTGTCGATGCCGAGCACGACGCATTGCCGCCCGAACGCGTCGGCCAGCTCCGCGATCAGCTCGGGCCGCTCAAGCGCGGGCGAATTGACCGAGACCTTGTCCGCGCCCGCCGACAGGCAGCGCGCGGCCGTGTCGACATCGCGAATCCCGCCGGCGACCGAGAAGGGGATGTCGATCACCGCCGACACGCGCCGCACCCAGGCCGGATCGAGGCTGCGGCCGTCGGCGCTGGCGGTGATGTCGTAGAAAACCAGTTCGTCGGCGCCCTCGTCGCGGTAGCGCAGCGCATGATCGACGATGTCGCCGATGTCGCGATGATCGCGAAACTTGACGCCCTTGACCACCCGCCCGTCGGCGACGTCAAGGCACGGGATGATCCTAGCCGCGGGCATGAGCGACCCCTTCCGCGACGGTGAACCGCCGCTCCCAGATCGCCTTGCCGACGATCGCTCGCGCAGCGCCGGCCTCGCGCAAGGCGGCGAGATCGGCGAGTTCGGCAACCCCGCCCGAGGCTTGCAATTCGATCGACGGATAGCGCTCGCCGATCGATCGCATCAGCGCAAGGTTCGGCCCGCTGAGCATCCCGTCGCGAGCGATGTCGGTCACCAGCAAATGGCGCACCGTCGGAAATTCATCGAGCACTTCGTCGAGCGCGCGCCCGGAGCCACGCTCCCAGCCATGGGTTGCGACCATCGCCGCCCCATCCTCGATCCGCACGTCGAGCGCGAGCGTCAGCCGGTCAGGGCCGAAATCGAGCAGCATCGCGGCTAAAGCTGCCGGATCGGTCAGCGCAAGGCTGCCGATGACGACGCGCGCCACCCCAGCGTCCAGCATCGCCGCGACCTGGGCGCGTGAGCGGAACCCGCCGGCGACCTGGAGCCGGAGCCTGGTGTCGCTCGCCAGCATCGCGAGCAGATCATGCTGCCGCGGCTCACCGGCCCGCGCGCCTTCGAGGTCGACCAGATGCGCTTCCTCGGCGCCGCCCTCGGCGAAGTCCGACAATGCGGCGAGCGGATCGTCCGAATATTCGGTCTCGCGCGCGAAATCGCCCTGCGCCAGCCGCACGCAGCGCCCGCCGATAAGGTCGATTGCCGGGAGCAGCTTCATGCGGCGAGAAACGCTTCGAGAAAGCGCGCCCCCGCCGCCGAGGACCGCTCCGGATGGAATTGCGCCCCCCACAGCGGCCCTTGCCGCAAGGCGGCGGGGATCGCGCGGCCATAATTCGCCGTCGCGGCGGTCGCGGGGCCGTCGTCGCAGGCGAAGCCATGGGCGAAATAGACATAGTCGCCGGCTCTGAGGCCAAGCCCGGCATCGGTTCGGTGGATCGCGGTCCAGCCCATGTGCGGCACCGGCCTGCCTGGGGCCGGGGAAAGCACGCGGACGCGGCCGGGGACCAGCCCGAGACAGGCCGTGTCCCCTTCGTCCGAATGTTCGAACATCAGCTGCATCCCGAGGCAAATACCGAGCGTCGGGCCGGTGCGTCGCCGCAGGGGCTCGACCAATCCACTCTCGGACAAGCGCTGCATTGCAAAGCCCGCAGCGCCGACGCCCGGGAGAACCAGCCGTTCGACCGCCTCGGCGACCTCTGCGTCGGCGGTCAGCATCGCCTCGACCCCGAGCCGCGCGAACGCGAGGCGGATCGAATCCGTGTTGCCGTAGCCGAGGTCTAGGATCGCCAGCCGGGTCACAGCATCCCCTTGGTCGATGGCAGCGCGTCGCCCCCGCCCTCCACCGCCAGCCCGCCGCGCAGCGCGCGTCCGAACGCCTTGAAACAAGCCTCGACCTTGTGATGATCGTTGTCGCCGGCAACGCGGACGTGGATCGCGGCGCCGAGGCTGTCGGCGATGCTGCGGAAGATGTGCGGCACCATCTGCGTCGGCAGGCCGCCGACGCTGGGCGTTGTGAAGCTGCCCTCGAATTTGGCGAACGGGCGTCCCGACAGGTCGATCAGCACCTCGGCCGAAGTCTCGTCCATCGGCAGCGCGAAGCCGAAACGGCCGACCCCCCGCTTGTCGCCAAGTGCCTCGCGCAGCCCTTGGCCGAGCGCAATCGCGACGTCCTCGATGCTGTGGTGCGGGTCGATAGCAAGGTCGCCCGCGCAGGCCAGGGTCAGGCTGAACCCGCCATGCGCCGCGACCTGATCGAGCATATGGTC
>JALYQH010000280.1 GCA_030855945.1 Pseudomonadota bacterium
GCATTATGCGGTGCTCGTCGCGTTCGTGACGCTGGCACTGTTTGCGGTGGCGCCCGGGCTGCTGTTGTGGTGGCGCGATCTATTCGTCGGCTGGTCGGCCGAGCCGAGCCTGCGCGAGACGCTGACATGGCTGCTGATGCTGACGCTGGCCAAGTTCCTGGTCGCCTTGTTTGCGCTCAAATGTATGCCGCTGCGCCTCGCTTTGACCCCGGGCGCGACCAAGACGCGGCGGGTGCGGCGGCGGGCGATCGATCTGTTCAAAACCGGCGCCGAGCGGCGCACGGTGGGGCGCACCGGAATCCTGATCTATCTGTCGATGGGCGAGCATCGCGCCGAGATCGTCGCCGACGAGGCGATCGTCGCGGTGACCACGCCCGAGACGTGGGGCGAGGCGATGACCGCGCTGTTGGTCGAGGTGAAGGCGGGGCGCCCGGCGGACGGGATCGTCGCAGCGGTCGGCCTGATCGGCGAAGTGCTCGCGGAATATTTCCCCAAGAGTAGCGACGACAGCAACGAAATTCCGGACAAGTTGATCGAGCTTTGACCCGGTCGGTCGAATGGCAGGGCGACTACCTCCGCGTGGTTCGCGAGGGCCGCTGGGAATATGTCGAGCGGTCCCGCGGCGCGGGCGCGGTGGTGATCCTCGCCGAACATGGCGGGCGGATCATCCTGATCGAGCAAAAGCGAGTCCCGCTCGGCGGCCGCTGCTGCATCGAATTGCCCGCCGGCCTTGTCGGCGACGAGGACGACAAGGGCGTCGAGGAGACGGCGATCAAGGAACTCGAAGAGGAAACCGGCTATCGTGCCGAACGGGTCGAGCGGCTTGGCGAATTTCACAGCTCGCCCGGAATGACCGGCGAGGGTTACACGCTCGTGCGCGCCCATGGGCTGACGAAAGTGGGGAACGGGGGCGGGACCGAGCATGAAGAGATAGAGGTGCATCTCGTCGAGCGCGAACGGATCGCCGGTTTCATCGCCGAGCGCCGCGCCGCCGGGGCGGCGATCGACACCAAGCTGCTTTTGCTCCTCGGTTCGTCCTTCAACATTTGACGTTTGTCGAATAGGCAAGCGCTTTCAAAAGCTTGCGGTTGCGTCTGGTTCAGGTCCTTTCGCTTATACTACACTTAATTTTAAACATCCGGGAGCGGGTAATGAAGAAGATCTATTGGTGCGGCGTGGCCGCTATGGCTTTGGCGGGGAGCGCGATGGCACAGGTTTCAGGCGCGGCTGCTCAGCCGGCCAAGGCGGCCGCGGCGGCGGTCCCCAACAACATATTGCTCGCCGATTATTCCGGCCCCTATGACGGGGTTCCGCGGTGGGACCAGGTAAAGCCGGCATTGTTCGACCAGGCGTTCCAGGTCGCGCTCGACGAGCGCCGCCGCGAGATTGCGGCGATCGTCGCCAACACGGCGCCGCCGACCTTCGCCAATACGATCGAGCCGATGCAGCGCGCCGGACGGCGGTTGGGACGGATCTATTCCTATTTCGGCGTGATGACAGACAACACGACCACGCCCGAATATCAGGCGATCGAAAAAGCGTGGGCGCCGAAGCTGTCGGCCGCGTCGGACGAAATCACCTTCAACCGGCCGCTGTTCGAGCGGATCAAGGCGGTTTACGACGCCCGCGACACGAGCGGGCTCGACGCCAAGCAGAAGCGTCTCGTGACGCGCACCTATGAAGGCTATCTGCGCAGCGGCGCCGCGCTGAGCGATGCGCAGAAGAAGCAGCTCGGTGATTATAATTCGGAGTTGGCGACGCTGTTCGCTTCGTTCAGCGAGAAAGTGCTCGCCGATGAAAGCACTTACCTGACGGTCACCGAGGCAGAGATGGCCGGCGTTCCCGCCGACGTGAAGGCCGCCGCCGCCGCTGCCGCCAAGGCGCAGGGCAAGACCGGTTTCGCGATCAAGAATACGCGTTCGGCGGTCGATCCGGTGCTGACGTTCGCCGACAATCGCCCGCTTCGCGAGAAAGTGTGGCGGGCGTTCGTCAACCGCGGCGACAATGGAGGCGCGAACGACACCAATGCGACCATCGCCAAGATCGTCAAGCTGCGCGCCGACCGCGCCGACTTGCTCGGCTTCGACAGTCACGCCGAGTGGCGGATGCAGGATACGATGGCCAAGACCCCGGCCAAGGCGATGGACCTGATGATGCGCGTGTGGCCCGCGGCCAAGGCGCGCGTCGCCGAGGAAGTGCGCGACATGCAGGCGCTCGCCAACACGTCGGCCACCAAGCTCACCATCGAGCCGTGGGATTACCGCTATTATATGGAGAAGGTCCGCAAGCAGCGCTACGACCTCAGCCAGGACGAATTGAAGCCCTATTTCGAGCTGTCGAACATGATCGACGGCATGTTCTGGGCCGCGGGCGAGCTTTACGGCCTCGATTTCAAGGAAAATACCGGCAAGGTCCCGGTGTTCCATCCCGACGTGCGCACGTTCGAGGTCACCGACCGCAAGTCGGGCGACATGGTCGGCCTATTCTACATGGACAATTATGCGCGCGAGGGAAAACGTTCGGGCGCCTGGGCGACCAGCTATCGCAGCCGCTCGGGCCTGCTCGGCGACGACATCGTGCTTTCGTCGAACAACAATAATTTCACCAAGCCGGGGCCGGGCGAGCCGGTGCTGATCAGCCTCGACGATGCCGACACGCTGTTCCACGAGTTCGGCCATGGCATCCATGCGCTGCTGTCCGACACCTATTATCCGGGGCTGTCCGGAACGCCGCGCGACTTCGTCGAATATCCCAGCCAGGTGAATGAGAATTGGTTGCTGACGCCGGAGGTGCTCAGCCGCTTCGCCAAGCATTACAAGACGGGCGCGCCGATGCCCAAGGCGCTGCTCGACAAGGTCGAGGCGTCGGCCAAGTTCAACCAGGGCTTCAGTACGGTCGAATATCTAAGCTCGGCGCTGGTCGACATGAAGCTGCACATGCAGCCCGACGGGGTGATCGACGCCGACAAGGTCGAGCGCGAGACGCTCGCCGAAATCGGCATGCCCAAGGAGATCGTGATGCGGCACCGTCTGCCGCAGTTCAATCACCTCTTCTCCTCGGACGCTTATTCGGCCGGTTACTACAGCTATCTGTGGTCGGAGACGATGGACGCCGACACTTGGGCTGCGTTCGTGGAAAGCGGCAATGTGTTCGATAAGGCGACCGCCGACCGCTTCCGCACGACCCTGCTGTCGACCGGCAACGAAACCGACCGCGCCGAGGCCTATCGCGCCTTCCGCGGGCGTGACCCGGACGTGGACGCGTTGCTCCGGAAGCGCGGGTTTCCGGTAAAGTAAGACCAAGCGGGCGATTGAGTTTGTTGCAGCTTCGCTGAGATCGCACCAGCCCGCGCCCCCACCCGGCCACCCATGCAGAATATCCTAGATGGGTGGACGGGTGGGGG
>JALYQH010000298.1 GCA_030855945.1 Pseudomonadota bacterium
CCATGCCGGTGAAGCTCGTCTCGCCCGCGCTGATAGGCGCGTCGAGGTCGCCGAGGGCGAATTGGGTCGCGAAGAAGATGGCGATTGCCGAGGTCACCGCGGTGACGCCGAAACCCTTGTACATCGCACCCATGATGCTCGTGCCCTTGCCCAGGCGGACGAAGTAAGTGCCGAGGATCGAAGTGAGCACGCACACGCCGCCGATCAGCAGCGGCAGGCTCATCAGCGCGAGCAGGCCGTCGTCGCTCGCGGTGGTGACGAGCAAGGCGGTGAGGACCATCGTCGCGCCAACGGTGACGACATAGGTTTCGAACAGATCGGCGGCCATGCCGGCGCAATCCCCGACATTGTCGCCGACGTTGTCGGCGATGACCGCCGGGTTGCGGGGGTCGTCCTCGGGGATTCCGGCCTCGACCTTGCCGACGAGGTCGGCGCCGACGTCGGCGGCCTTGGTGAAGATGCCGCCGCCGAGGCGCGCGAATATCGAGATCAACGAGGCGCCGAAGGCAAGTGCGACCAGCGCGTCGATGACGACGCGGTCATTGGGCGCATTGCCGGCGATCGCGACCAGATAATAAAAGAAGCCGGCGATGGCGAGCAAGGCAAGGCCGGCGACGAGCATTCCGGTGATCGCCCCGGCCCGGAACGCCATGGTCAGGCCCTGCTGGAGCCCGATGCTCGCGGCTTGCGCGGTGCGGACGTTGGCGCGGACCGAGATGTTCATCCCGACGAAGCCGGTCGCGCCCGACAGCAGGGCGCCAAGCACGAAGCCCGATGCCGACAGTCCGCCGAGAAAGATGAACACGATCACCGCGACGACCACGCCCACGACGGTGATCGCCATATATTGGCGGCGCAGATAGGCAGAGGCGCCTTCCTGGATCGCCGCGGCGATCTCGATCATGCGCTGGTTGCCGGGCGAGGCGCGGAGCACCTGCTGGCTGGTAAGGATGCCGTAGAGCAGCGCGACGACGCCGCAGGCAATCGCGATAAGTACCAGGTTCATGGTAATGAAAATCCCCCGTTGACCGTGAAGCGTACGACCGGGATTAGCCGGTCGGCGCCAGACGAATATCGCGGATGGTTTAACGGCGATTCAAGCGGTGACAACCCGCCTGTGCGAGCTTTTTGCTGTTAGTGCAGCAGGATGGCGGTCGCCATGCCCGATGCGAGACCGAGGCAGGCGATCAGCCACTGGCGCGGTCTAGTCGCGGTGATGATGCTCATAGCCAAGGCGCTCCGGTAGCGGCACCTCGCCGGCGGCGTCGAACAGCTCAAGGCCATTGCCGCCGGTCAGGGTCCCGATCGCCGCCAGGATCGCCCCTGAAGGTAAACAAAGGGTTAAACCAGGGTCGAGATCGGGCGGAAGCGCGGCGAGCAGGGCATAATCATCGCCGCCAGTCGCCGCGAACAGCCGCGCCGCGCGGCCGGTGCCGCGCTCGGCGATGAAGGCGCGGGTCAGCGGCAGCGCGCCCAAGTCGACGCGCGCGCCGCAGCCGCTGGCGGTGGTCAGGCGGCCGAGGTCCATCAGCAGCCCGTCGGACACGTCCATCATCGCATGGGCGTGGGGCGCGAGCACGCGACCGGCGGCGAGCAAGGGCACCGGACGGCGATACGCCTCCACCAATATGCCGGCGGCATGGCGGTCGGCCTGGAGCACGGCGAGTCCGGCAGCGGCGTCCCCCAGTGTCCCGACCAGCCACAGCCGGTCGCCGGGCCTGCCACCCGACCGCGACGGGATGTGGCGGCCGCCGCGCCCGATCGCGGTCAGTCCAAGCACGCGCGGAGCCCCGAACGGCAGAGCGATGGTGTCGCCTCCCACCAAGGGCAGGCCATAGGCCTCGCACGCCGCGCCGACCCCGGCGAGGAACGCCTCCTCCCATACGCCGTCGCCGGCAATGGTCGCGCTCATCAGCGCGGCGAGCGGCTCCGCGCCCTTGGCGGCGAGGTCGCTGAGATTGACCGTAACCAGCTTCCAGCCGACCGATGCCGGCGGATCGTCGATGAGGAAATGAACGCCCTCCGCGATGGTATCGTGAGTGAGGACGAGATCGCCCAGCACTGCCGCATCGTCGGCCAGCCCGCGCGCGGCGGGGTGGGTGGCAAGCGCGCGAAGCTGCTCGATAAAGTCGAGTTCGCCGAGACTCATTGTTCCAGCCTAGGCCGGCCGCGCGACCTTGGCGATGGCGTCGAGGAGGCCATTGACGAAACCCTTTTCGCGCTTGTCGTAAAAGGCTTCGGCGACATCCAGATATTCGTTGATGACCGTCGCTACCGGGACGTCGGCCCGCGCGAGCAATTCATAGGCGCCGACGCGAAGCAGCGCCTTCATCGGCTTGTCGAGCCGGGCTAGCGTCCAACCTTCGGCGAGGCGGTCGCCGATCAGCTCGTCGATCTCGGCCTGACGCGCGGAGGTGCCGCTGACGAGATCGTCGAAAAAACTCTGTTCGGCGGGGGCATAGGTCACGTCGCCGATCGTCGCGCCGAGGCGGTGATCGTGGAATTCGTGGATCAGGCGGGTGGTGGGGATGCCCTCCATCTCCTGCTGATAAAGCGCCTGCACGGCGGCGAGCCGGGCGGCGGAGCGGGAGAGGGAGCGGGTCATTCCGCTGCGCCTGTAGCCGCCTTGCTGGCGGCAAGGAAGGGCGCGAGCGCCGCGGCGACGCGATCGGGCGCTTGCCAAGGCGCGAAATGGCCGACGCCCTTTAGCGGCACGACTTCGACATCGTCGCCGACCTCGCCGATTCCGTCGAGCTGGACCGGAAGCAGCGCCTTGTCGTCGAGGCCCCAGACGATTTGCACAGGAACGCTCATCTTCGGCGCGATGCGCAGCACCCAGTCGGGGATCGGCACGGTGAGACCGGGAGGCGGGACGACCACGTGGGAGGCGCGATACCAGTTGAGCATCGCGGTCAGCGCGCCCGGACGGCTCCAGTCGGATATGTAATGGGCGCGCTCTTCGGCGGAAATGGCGGCGAGGTCGGCGTGCCGGCCGAAGCTTTTGTCGAAGAAAGCCTCGAAGCCCATCGCCTCGATCGCCGCTTCCATCCCGGGGGTGCGGAAGGCGGTGATATATTGCGAGGCGGCGCGCTGGTCCGCGTCCTCGATCAGCGATTCCTGAAAGATCCACGGGTGGGGCGAATTGACGATCGCCAGCCGCTCGATGCGTGGATCGCCCCTGAGCGTCGCGGCCCAGGCGAGCGCGCCGCCCCAATCGTGACCGACCAGCGCGAAGCGATCGACATTGAGCGCGTCCGCCAACGCGAACAGGTCGGCGATCAGCGCGTCGGTGCTATAGGCTTCGACGTCCTGCGGCCGGTCGCTGTCTCCGAAGCCACGCAGGTCGGGCATGATCAGGCGGAAGCGATCCTCGAGCAGTGGCACCAGCCCGCGCCAGGTGCGGTGCGATTCGGGAAAACCGTGAAGCAGGATGACCGGCGGGCCGTCCGCTGGCCCGGCCTCGGCGACGTTCATCGTAATGCCGCTCCTCAGCCGCACGCGCTGGACACGCATCACGGGTAGCTAACCGTCTTGGGGACTTCGGGGATCGGAATATATTCCTCGTCGTCGCCCGGGATCAGCGGAAAGTCGAGCGCCTTCCAATCTTCCTTGGCCTGGCGGATTCGGTCGCGCGATGAGCTGACGAAATTCCAGAAGACGTGGCGCTTGGTCGCGAACGCCTCGCCGCCAAGCAGCATCGCGCGCGACGGCCGCGCCGCCTTGAGCCGCATCGCCTCGCCCGGCGCGAGGACGTAGAGCGTGAACAGGTCGAGCGGCTGGCCATCGAGGCTCGCCTCGCCCTCGACCAGCAGCACGGCGCGCTCATCGGCGCCCGCATCGACCGGCACGCTCGCCCCGCCATCGAGCATGATGTCGGCGTAGATCGTCGAACTATGTTCGGTGACCCCGGCGCTCTTGCCCCATAGCGAGCCCATCAGCACGCGGGCCGACGCGCCGTCGCCCTCGACCAGTGGCAAGGCGTAGCCGCCGACATGCTCGAACGCCGGTTCGATCTCCTCCTTGCCGTCGGGAAGCGCGAGCCAGGTCTGCATGCCGTAGAAGCTTGGGCCAATGGCGCGGGTGTCGGCGGGCGAGCGCTCGGAATGGACGATGCCGCGGCCCGCGGTCATCAGATTGACCGCGCCCGGCTCGATCACCAGCCTCGTGCCCAGGCTGTCGCGATGCTCGATCGCGCCTTCGAACAGATAGGTAACCGTGGCGAGGTTGATGTGCGGGTGGGGGCGGACGTCCATTCCCTGGCCGGGATCGAGCCGGGCGGGGCCAAACTGGTCGACGAAGATGAACGGCCCGACCATCGTCCGAGTCTTGGCGGGAAGGGTGCGGCGGACCTTGAAGTCGCCGAGGTCGTGGGTAACTGGGACGATTTCTTCGATAAGCGACGGGCTGTCAGGGGTCATGCTGGCAATGCCTCGATCTTTCTCGTCCGCACTCGCCATCCTGCGAGCAGGGCGACGAGCGGCAGAGCAGTGTGGATTGCGATCAGCCACCACAAGGAACCGGTCTCCACGAACGCGACCGTGAACACGAATGCCGATACGATCGAGCCCAGCCCCTCGGCGCGGCTCTTCCAGCCATGCGCGAGGCCGTAGGCGACGCTGGCCGCGGCGATCGCTCCGAGCAGACCGATCATCGGCTGGAGCCACCACAACAGGAAGTCGCGATAGAGAATTTCCCAACCCACCCCGGCGGCAAGCGCGAACAGCAGGTAGAGCGCGGTTTCCCGCCGCCCGCGAGGTAACTCGGCAAGCGCTGTCTGCTCGCGTGGCGACTGGCCCGGTTTCATGAGCATGACCGTCGCCGACAAGGCGCCGACCAACAAGAGCGCGATGGCCATGCCGATCTGACCCGCGCGCGGGAGCGGCCAGCCGAGGCCGAGATCGGCGAAGCTGAGACCGACCGCCGGAGCGATCAGCGCCAACGCCGCGACTAGCGCTGCAATCTCACCCGTAGTCACAGCGAGGCGAGTCGAGAGGCTGCGTTTGACCGCGTCCGGGCCGCGCGGCCGCAGCGCATAGGCCGGCAGAACCAACACCAGCACGAGTCCAAGGAGCGTGGCGGCGATCATTCCCCCGACGCCAGCGCGCGGATCGACAGTGCGTGAACGCGGTCGTCGCGGTCGTGGGCCACGGGAAAAATAATCTCTTCCATCAAGCTTCCTCCGAGTCCCCGCCAACTCTACCGCGCCACCAGCGGCGAACCGCTTGGCCGGCGCGCGAGCGGAACGCCAACACGATCAGCAGCAGCAACAATGCCCAGGGCAGCACCGCGCCGATCAGCCGCAGCAGCACGCTGATCATGGTCACGGCGCTGGCGATGAAGAGCTGCCACGCTTCAGCGATCGGATTCTCGCCGCCGAAACCGGGTATCCCGCCACGGCCATAATAGTTGAAGGTCATCGGCGCCGTCGCCAGGCGTTGCTCGCTGGCGGCAACTCGCTGCCGCACGTCGCTCGCCTCGCGGCGCAACTGGTCGAGTTGGGCTTGGAGCTGCGTACGCTCGCGGTCGCCCGCGCGAAGGCTCGCCAACCGCCGCTCTAACTCGACAATCCTCAGATCAAGGTCCGCGCTTTGACTCGACGCCGTTTGGATTACGGCTCCTTCGTCGTCGCCGGTGAACTCGGCGTTGACCAGTCGACCGCCGCTTTGCTCCACCTGGCCAACCGCGACCTTGCCAAACTGGCGAGCGATCTTCGGGTCGAGCTTGACCTGAAGCATCGCCGACACCTGATCATTCTCGCCGACGCTGTAGCGCAAGCCGGTGATTCTGCACTTTGTGAGCCCAAGCTTTTCGCATTCTGAAGCATGCGCTTCCTGCAAGATCGAAATTCGAGTGTCGGCCAGCTTGAAATCATAAGCATAAGTGAAAGCGACGCCGGGCGCGGCCGTGGGCGAAATGTCCGGCGCCATCTGGTCGGCACTTTCGAGCGCAACATCCTCCTGTTGGCTGCAGGCGCTCGCGCTCAATGCTGCCGCGAGCACTGCAAGACTGATCGAAAATTTCATCGTCCTCCCTGTGGCATAGCCGGTCCGATCACGCTTGCCCCGGCGCCAGCGCCTTGATCGACAGCGCATGAACCCGCTCATCCATCAGCTCGCCGAGCGCGGCATAGACCATTCGCTGGCGCGCGACGCGGGACTGGCCGGCGAAGGCGGGGCTTGCGATGGTCAAAGCGAAATGGCTTTCGCCGCGGCCGTCATGGCCGGCGTGGCCGATATGGCGCGCGCTCTGATCGTCGAGGTCGAGCCGGGTCGGGGCAAGCGCCGCCCTCAGCCGCGCGATCATCTCCTGTGCGACGGGGCCGGTAGCGGGGTCGGTCATCGATCCTATATAGGCGGGTTTGGAGCGTGAGGAAGCCGGTGGCGACGAAGCAGGAAAAGTGGAAAGGGCGAGTCGAAGGCGCCGCCGAGCATTGCGCGGTGCGCGGCTGCGGCGAGCCCGGCGAATTTCGCGCGCCGCTAGTCCCGGGCGACTTCGACGGGCCCGGCTGCTGGCAGTTCCTGTGCCTCGAGCATGTCCGCGCCCATAACGCCCGCTACAATTATTTCGCGGGAATGAGCCCCGAGGAAATCACGGCGGCGCAGTCGCCCATCGCCGGGTGGGAGCGGGCGACGCGGGCTTTCGCCCGCGGCGGCGCGGATCGCGGACCGGCCTGGAGTGATTTCGCCGACCCGCTCGACGCCATCGCCGCACGCTATCGCCCCGAGGCGCGGCGAAGCCCGGTCGAGCGGTTCAGCGCCGGCGAGCGGCACGCGCTAGGCGTGATGGGGCTGGGCGACGATGTCGACCGCCATGCGCTTCGCCAGCGCTATTCGGACTTGGTCCGCCGCTTCCACCCCGACCGCAACGGCGGCGATCGGCGGTTCGAGGCGCGGCTGAGCGAGGTGATCGAGGCCTATCAGACGCTCAAGGGCTCGCGCGCTTTCGCCTGAGAATTATTTTTCCTTCAGCGCGAAGTCGACGCGGACGCGCACCTCCTGGGTGGTGACGCCGGGGCTGAAGGGCGCCGAGGGCGGTGGCGGCGGAGCGGCGGGGGCGGCGCTTTGCGCCATCATTTCGCTCGAGGCGTTCATCGTCCGCGCATAGGGAATTGGCGTGCCGAATTCGCCGGCGTCCTGGATCGTCAGCACGCGGTCGATCTCGAGTCCCGCCGCGCCGGCATAGGCTTCGGCGCGGGAGCGCGCGGCGCGGTAGGCGG
>JALYQH010000318.1 GCA_030855945.1 Pseudomonadota bacterium
GTGATAGCGGTCGAGCATGCGGTCGGCGAAGCTCTTGCCCGACGCGACGACTTCGCGCAGCGGATCAAGGAAGCCGCTTTCGCTGTCTCCCGCGGCGTTGTGCTGGGCTCGATCGCGCAGCCCGGCGCTGGCGATGTCGAGCACTTCTGCGGCCAGATCGCGCATCGTTCCACCGCCCGGCACCGCGGCGGTCAGCGCCTCCCGCGGAACAGCGTGGCGAAGCGCCTCGCGCTCCTCGATCGTCCAATGTTTGACCCGGTCCCACGCGGCATCGAGCGCGCCGTCGGAATAAAGCAGCCCGACCCACAGCGCCGGAAGCGCGCAAATCCGCGCCCACTTGCCGCCATCGGCGCCCCGCATTTCGAGGAAGCTCTTGAGGCGGACTTCGGGGAAGGCGGTCGACAGATGGTCGGTCCAGTCGGCCAGCGTCGGCTTCTCGCCCGGCAGCACCGACAATCTGCCGTCGAGGAAGTCGCGGAAGCTCAGGCCGGCGGCGTCGATGTAGCGACCCCCGCGGAATACGAAATACATCGGCACGTCGAGCGCATAATCGCAGTAACGCTCATAGCCGAAGCCGTCATCGAATACGAATGGCAGCATGCCGGTGCGCGCCGGGTCGGTGTCTTCCCAGATGTGGCTGCGAAAGCTTCTGAAGCCGTTGGGCTCGCCCTCGGTGAACGGCGAATTGGCAAACAGCGCGGTCGCGACGGGTTGGAGCGCCAAGCCCACGCGGAATTTCTTCACCATGTCGGCTTCAGAGCTATAATCCAAATTGACCTGAATGGTACAGGTGCGAAGCATCATGTCGAGCCCCAATTTGCCGACGCGCGGCATATGGTCGCTCATGATCTTGTAGCGGCCCTTCGGCATCATCGGCAGCTCGTCGCGCCGTTTGTCGGGCCACATGCCGAGCCCGAGGAAGCCGAGGCCGAGCCGATCGCCAACCGCTTTTACCTGCTGCAGGTGCCGCCCGCTCTCGGCGCAGCTCTGATGAAGATCCTCGAGCGGCGCACCGGACAGTTCGAGCTGCCCCGCGGGCTCGAGGCTGATCGTGCCATCGGCGCCCGCGAGCGCGATGATCTTGCCGTCTTCCTCGACCGGACGCCAGCCGAACTCGGTCAGGCCGACGAGCAAATCGCGGATTCCGCCGGGTTCTTCCCATGACGGGGCGGACAAGTCGCTCAGGCGATAGACGAACTTCTCATGCTCGGTGCCGATCCGCCACGCCTCGCGCGACTTTTCGCCGCCGGAAAAGACCGCAAGGAGGTCGTCGCGGGATTCGATGGGCGGGCTGGCGCTGAGATCGGTTCGCGTGGTCATGAAGCCGCCGTTAGAGCAAATCCGGCCCACATCAATAAAATCCGTTCGTCCTGAGCCTTGTCGAAGGACCGGCCTCCTAGAACTCGGCGGCGAACAGATGAACAGTCTTCCGGCGAGCTCAGGACGAACGGTTTTGGGACGACCCTCCCCAGTCCCCCACCGCCGCCATCCACGCTGCCACGCTCGCCAGCGCCGCGGTTTCCGCGCGGAGGATGCGCGGGCCGAGGCTGATTGCCGTGGCGTTCGGGGCGGCAAGGATCGCCGCTGCTTCCTCTGGCGTGAAACCGCCCTCGGGCCCGGTGAGGATGATCGCGGGGCCGGGCGCAAATGCGCTTCCGGCAGGCTCGCCGCCGCTCTCGTAGGCGAAGTAGAGGGTTCGACCCGCACCCCCGTCGCGAAGAAAGGCATCGAGCTTGATCGGTTCGTCGATTGCCGCGAGCGCGGTCCGTCCGCATTGCTCGGCGGCTTCGATGATGTGCGCGCGCATCCGATCGAGGTTGACCTTGTCGACGATCGTCCGCGCCGTGATTACAGGCACCAGCCGCGCCACGCCGAGCTCGACCGCTTTTTCGACCAGCCAGTTGACCCGCCCTTTCTTGACCGGGGCGAAAGCGAGCCACAGGTCGGGCACGCTTTCCTGCGGACGGGTTTGCCGACGCACAGCCAACGTCATCCGTCGCTTGCCCGACTCGACCACTTCGGCCAGCCATTCCCCCGATGCCCCGTCGAACAGCAGCAGTTGGTCGCCGGCCTTCATCCGCATCACATTGCCGAGATAATTGGCTTGCGGGCCTTCGACCGAAACGGCAACTCCGGCGCCAAGCGGTTGGTCGACGAACAGTCGCGTAAGGCTTCGCGGCGGCCAGGCGGGGGTGGCGGGCATTAGTTTGACACCGCGGTTGAGGCGTCCTTCAACGATCGCATCGGAAGGCGGTGCGAACGGCAGAATTTACAGGTGCCCCAGCGTTCGACCTCCGCGCCGACGCCTTTGGCTGGCGGAACCATCCCAACCTTCTGGATATGATCGATCAATTGTCCCGATTGCACGTCCATGAACGCCACGCGGCCGCGTAGTTCATTGAGGGTG
>JALYQH010000340.1 GCA_030855945.1 Pseudomonadota bacterium
TCGGGTCGGGCACAAGATCAACATGATGGAGCAGGTGCTCGACATTCCCGGCCAGGAAATCATCACCAAGGACAATGCCATGGTGGCGGTCGACGGCGTGGTCTTCTTCCAGGTGCTCGACGCCGCCAAGGCCGCCTATGAAGTCAGCGACCTCTACCCCTCGATCCTCGCGCTTTCGACCACCAATTTGCGCACCGTAATGGGCTCAATGGACCTCGACGAGACCCTGTCCAAGCGCGACGAGATCAACGCCCGGCTGCTCAACGTCGTCGATCATGCGACCGAGGCGTGGGGGGTCAAGATCACGCGAGTCGAACTCAAGGACATTCGCCCACCAGCCGACATCGTTAACGCCATGACTCGCCAGATGAAGGCCGAGCGCGAGAAGCGTGCCGCGATCCTCGAATCCGAAGGCATGCGTGCGTCGGAAATCCTGCGAGCGGAAGGCGAGAAAGCGGCCCGGATCCTCCAGGCCGAGGGCATGAAGGAAGCCGCTTTCCGCGAGGCCGAATCGCGCGAGCGGGCTGCTCAGGCCGAGGCCAATGCGACCAAGTCGGTCAGCGACGCGATCGATGCCGGCAGCGTTCAGGCGATCAATTATTTCATCGCCCAGAAATATGTCGAGGCGATCGGCAAGTTCGCGACTTCGCCCAACGCGAAGACGATCCTGTTCCCGGTCGAGGCGACCCAGCTGATGGGTACGCTCGGCGGGATCGGCGAGCTGGCGCGCGAGGCGCTGACCGGCGAAAGCTCGCCCCAGGCCTCCGCTTCCAAGCCCAAGCCGCAAACCAGCGCCACGCGCGGCGCCATGCCCGGGGTCCACGGCGTGCCGCGGATCGAAGGCTGATGTTCGACATTCTCGAACCCGGCTGGCTGTGGGCGATCGGCGGGGTTGTCCTGCTCATCGCCGAAATCGTCGCGCCCGGTTTCTTCCTGCTGTTCGTCGGCGCCGCGGCCATCGCCACCGGCGCCTTCACCTTGCTGTTCGATCTCGGCATCGCCGCGCAACTCGTTCTTTTCGCGCTCTATACCGCGCTGGCGGTGATGCTCGGCAAGCGCTTCTATGCCCAGCCCGACACCGCCGACGACCAGCTCAATCTCAACGATCCGGGCCGTCGTCTTGTCGGAAAAAGCGTGCTCGTCGTCGATCCGGTCGACGAGCATGGCGGGCGAGTGCGCGTCGGCGACGGCGAATGGACCGCGCGCGGCGGCCCGGCGGCGGCGGGCGAGCGGGTCGTCATCACCGGTGTCGAGGGCAATTGCCTGACCGTCACTGCCATCCCGCGCCTGCCTTCATAGTTGGAGTAAGTTCGTGACCGACCTAAATTTCTCGCGCCGCCAGGCACTCGCCACCCTTTCCGCCGGCGTCGCCACCGCCGCCCTCCCCGGCTGCGCGTCTACGCTGAGTGCCGCTGCCCGTCCGGCGACCGAGCCCGAAGCGGTCGCCTTGCTCGAATCCATCGCCGAGAATCTGCTCGCCCAATCTCCCGAAAGCGCGACCACGCTTGGGCTCGACACTGGCGCCCGCGCCATCCTGCGCAGCCGCCTCAGCGACCGCAGCGCCGCCGGCCAGGCGCGGCTCGCCGCCGTGCTTCGCGCCGACCTTGCCCGAGCGAGCTCGATCGGTACCGCCGCGCTTTCTCACCCAACCCGGACCAGCGTCGAGGTGGTCAAATCGGCCTATCGCACCGCGCTCGACGGCTTTGCACTGCCCTATGGCGACGTCGCGGTCGGCGGCTGGCGCAACGCGCCCTATGTCGTCATCCAGAACGTCGGCGCCTATCTCGACGTGCCGCGCTTCCTCGACGCCGACCATCCGATCCGCAATGCCGCCGACGCCGAAGCCTATCTCGCCCGCCTCGAAAGCTATCCCGCCCAGCTCGACGGCGAGCTCGGACGGCTTCGCGCGACCGCCGCGCAGCATGTCATCGCCCCGGCCTTTCTAAACGACAAAGCGGTCATGCAGCTCGGCGAAAGCGTCAAATCGGCGCGCAGCGGGGGCGGACTGGTCGAATCGATCGTCCGCCGGACGAAAGATAGTCCAGGCGATTGGGGGCCCCGCGCCGAGCGCATCGCCCGCTTGGCGGTCGCCCCCGCGCTCCAGCGCCAGCTCGACGAATTGAAGGCGCAGCGCCGCCGCGCCACGATGGACGCCGGCATTTGGGCGCGTCCGCGCGGCGACGAATATTATGCTTGGGCACTGCGCGCCTCGACCACCACCAACATGACCCCGGAAGAGGTCCACCAGATGGGCCTCGACCAGGTGCGCGAGCTGCATGGCCGGATGGACCCGATCCTGCGCGGGCTCGGCTACACCAAGGGCTCGGTCGGCGCGCGAATGACCGCGCTCGCCGACGACCCGCGCTTCAAATTCTCCGAAGGCGACAAGGGCCGCGCCGAGATTTTCGCCTTCATCCAGGAGCGCCTGGGGATCATCCGCAAGGAACTTCCGCGCGCCTTCCGCACCCTCGTTCGCGGCAACCTCGAGGTGAAGCGCCTGCCGATCGAGGAAGAGCCCGGCGCGCCCGCGGCTTATGGCGGGTCCGGGTCGATCGACGGCTCGATCCCCGGCAAATTCTGGCTCAACCTCAGAACCACCGACTTGCACAGCAAGTATAGCCTGCCCGACCTCACCCACCATGAGGCCATCCCCGGCCATGTCTGGCAGGGCGAATATTCGAACCAACTTCCGACAATTCGCGCGATGCTCGCCTTCAACGCTTATTCGGAAGGCTGGGCGCTTTACGCCGAACAGCTCGCCGACGAGCTTGGCGTTTACGACGACTTCGAGGTGGGCCGCCTCGGCTACCTCCAGAGCCTCGCCTTCCGCGCCTGCCGCCTGGTCGTCGACACCGGCCTCCACGCCAAGCGCTGGACCCGCGAGCAGGGCGTTCGCTATTTCGTCGAGGTCAACGGCTCCAACCCGCTGGAAGTGGCGAACGAGGTCGACCGCTATTGCTCATGGCCGGGTCAGGCATGCGGCTACAAGGTCGGCCACAGCGAAATCCTCCGCCAGCGAGCGCGGGCCAAGGCCGCGCTAGGCGCACGCTATGACCTCCGCGACTTCAACGACACGGTCGTCAAGGGCGGCAACGTCCCGCTAGATGTGCTGGCGAAGAATGTGGACGCGTATGTGGCGAGGGCGCCGAGGGCCTGAGAAAGCTCGCCGATCTCCGCTTTCGACGCATTGCGGACATTAAAGCCGCGTTTGATGATTAGCCGTGGGGCGGAGGTGGGGGCTCGCTATGCTCCCACGCATCAAGTTCCTTGAGCCAAGCTTCAAGATCGTTAACTTGGCGACGCTTAAGCCCCTCCGCTATACTCTCAAAGCAATCCCGAGCGCCACGCCGGTAGGCATCCCGCTCATCACGTTCATCGAATCGCATCCCTATGCCCCTTTCTGCGAAGCCAACTGTTCGATCCGCTTCAAGATCGCTGCCTCATGCTTGTAA
>JALYQH010000347.1 GCA_030855945.1 Pseudomonadota bacterium
GCGGGTCGAATATATGATCCCGCTCGAAAATCCGACGGTCCACGCGCAAGTGCTCGACCAGGTGATGATCGCCAACCTCATCGACAATGAGCAGAGCTGGGAACTTGGTTCGGATGGGGGCTACCGGCGGCTCGTGCCAGGCAAGCGGCTCTTCAACCTGCACCGTTATTTCATGACCAACCCATCGCTTTCAGGGCGCGGTGCCGCACTCGCGGGGCGCGCAGTGCCCAAATTGCGCCTGACGCAGCGCGGCTGACGTGACCGAGAAGCGCTTCGGCCCGGTCGGGATCATCGACATCGGCAGCAATTCGGTGCGGTTTGTCGCTTATGGCGGAACCGCGCGGGTGCCGTCGAGCCTGTTCAATGAAAAGACCACCGCCGAGCTTGGTCGCGGGGTCGGCAAAGATGGCAGGCTCGATCCTGACGCGATGGAGCTGACCCTCGAGGCGCTCGCCCGCTTCCGTCAGCTCGGCAAGGAGATGGGGCTGAAAAAGCTTTACACCGTCGCCACCGCGGCGGTGCGTGATGCCAGCAACGGCCCGGCCTTCCTCAAGCAGATTACCGCCCTCGGCCTCAAACCGCGGCTGCTTTCGGGCCAGGAGGAGGCCGAGCTTTCGGGCCTTGGCGTGATTTCAGGCAATCCCAAGGCCCACGGCATCGTCGCCGACCTCGGCGGCGGCAGCCTCGAGCTGGTTGGCGTGGCGCGAGGAGGGGCCGGGGAGGGCGTGTCGCTTCCGCTTGGCGTGCTGCGCACCGGTGCCGAGTCGGACCTCGCTACGCTCGAGCGAACCATCCGGGCGTCAGTCAAAGGCAGCCGTCTGGGCGAAGCAGCGCGCGGTCACGGTCTCTACCTTGTTGGTGGCTCGTTCCGGGCGCTGGCTATGCTGGACCTGAAATTACAGAACCATCCGTTGCCGATGATCCACCAGCACCGCATTCGCGGCGACCGGCTCGCGGAAATTGCCGCGGCTGCTTTGGGTGAAAACGCCGAGGCGCTCAAAGCGCTGACCGGCCTGTCTGCCAGCCGCGTTGCCGCGCTCTCCAAGGCCGCGACCTTGCTGCAGGCGCTGTGCGAGGTGCTTGAGCCGGCCCCGACCGTCGTCTCGGCATTTGGGCTGCGCGAAGGGCTGCTTTACCGCGATCTGGACGCCGACACCCGCGCCGAAGACCCGTTGCTCGCCGCGGCGCTCGAGGTCGGCGACCGGCTCGGGCGGTTCGGCGATCATGGCGCCGCGCTCGACCAGTGGATCAACCCCTTGTTCCCCGACGAGCCGGCCGAATGGCAGCGCTTGCGGCTCGCCGCCTGCCTGCTTGGCGACATCGGCTGGAACGCCCACCCCGATTTTCGCGCCGAGCGCGCGGTCGACATGGCGATTCACGGCAATTGGGTCGGGATCGACGCCCACGGCAGGGCCATGCTGGGGCGTGCCTTATGCGCGGCATTTGGCGGCGATGGCGGCTTCAGCAAGCAATTGTCGGGATTACTCAAACCCGGCGAGGACGAGCGCGCCGCCGCCTGGGGCAAGGCGATCCGCCTCGCCCAGCGGCTCAGCGGCGGGACCGAGGCGCTGCTGCGCAAATCCAGCGTCGGTTTGCGCGATCGGCGGGTCGTGCTGACGCTCCAGCCACGCTATCGCCAACTCGCCTCCGGTGCAGTCGAACGGCGCCTGTCGCAGCTCGCCAAATCGCTCGGCCGCTCGCCGGCCATCGCCTTCAGCTGACGATTAGCCGCAGCTGGCGCGCTCGACCCGGTTATTTTCGTCGAGATAGACCGTCAGTCGCTCAGGGCTGAAATCCATCGTCACCATCATCCCCTTGGCCACCCAGCGGATATTCCGGGCGCCCGATGCGGCGAGCAGTCGCGCGCCAAGCTCCTGCGTCGCCGGTTGCCCGACGAACGATGGCAGCGCGTCCGGACGACAGGTCCCCATTGGGCCGCTCATCATTGCATGGCCCGCCATGTTGGCGGTGCAGGCCGCCAGCGGCAGGGTAAACAGGGCAAGGGCAAGGCGCATGGTCGGTCTCCGCGGATGAATGGTCTTCCGATCAAGCGTTCACCGCGCTGTCGGGTTCCTCGGCGAGCGCTTCGGTTCGGGTCAGCTTGAGGCGGCCATGCTCGGTCGCGAAGGCCAGCCGGCCCTCGACCAGGTCCAGCGCATCGCGGCCGAATTCCTCGAACCGCCATCCCGAAAGGATGCGCAAGTCTTCGCGCACGCCGGCGGCGAGCGATTCGAGCTCGTCCGATCGCGCGATCAGCTTCGACGCGACACCCGCTTCCTTTGCGCGAATCTTGAGCAGCAGCTTGAGCAGGTCGCTGACCAGCGCGGCATCCTTGGTCAGGCCGGGGCGGCGCGGCTCGCGCGCGGGCAGTTCTTCGGCGGAGAGCGGTTCGGCCTTGGCGAGCGCCGCCATCATCCGCGCGCCAATGTCATTGTTGCGCCAGCCAGCGGAGAGGCCGCGAACCTTGCCGAGGTCGTCCTGGGTCTTGGGCGGATGGCCGGCGATGTCGCCGAGCGTGTCGTCCTTGACAATGCGGCCGCGTGGAAGGTCCTTGCCGCGTGCTTCGGTCTCGCGCCAGCCGGCGAGGGCCTTAAGCCTTCCGAGCACCTGCGGGTTGCGGCTCGGCAGCTTCAGGCGCTTCCACGCATCCTCGACCGGGAAGGCGAAGCTCGACGGGTCGGCGAGGCGCTCCATCTCCTCGTCGAGCCAGGCTCCGCGCCCGGTCTTCTTCAACTTGGCGACGAGCTTGGGGAAAATCGTCGCGAGATGGGTGACGTCGCCGATGGCATAATCGATCTGGCGCTTGTCGAGCGGGCGCCGCGACCAATCGGTGAAGCGTGCGCCCTTGTCGAGATTATGCCCGAGGATGCTCTCGATCAGGTTCGAATAGCCGATCTGCTCGCCATAGCCGAGCGCCATCGCGGCAATCTGCGTGTCGAACAGCGGGCTCGGCATTTCACCGGTCATATTGTGGATGATTTCGAGGTCCTGGCCGCCGGCGTGAAACACCTTGAGCACCTGGTCCTGGCGCACCAGCAGGTCGAGCAGGGGATCGAGATTGAGCCCGTCGGCCATCGGGTCGATCGCCGCCGCCTCGTCGGGCGTTGCGATCTGCAGCAGGCACAGGATCGGCCAGTAAGTATTCTCGCGCATGAACTCGGTGTCGACCGCGACAAAGTCGTGTTCGTTCATTCGGGCGATGAGGGCGGCAAGATCGTCGGTCTTGGTGATCAGCGGGTGAATTTTCATGCGAGGCGGGCCATAGCCGCCCTTGCGCGCCTTGACAAAGAGCTTCCCAAAAGGCGAAGCGCCACGGCTGTCCCCGAAGCCGTCACCCCGGCCTTGAGCCGGGGTCTACCTTGCTTCTTCAACGCAAGAAAAGGTGGATCCCGGGTCAAGCCCGGGATGACGAAACTAGAGAATCAAAATCATGCACGCCTACCGCACGCACACTTGCGCCGACCTTCGCGCCGCCGACGTTGGGGAGGTCGTCCGCCTGTCGGGCTGGATCCACCGCAAGCGCGACCATGGCGGCGTGCTGTTCATCGACCTGCGCGATCATTACGGGCTGACCCAGCTCGTCGCCCGCGCCGGTACCGACGAGCTCGCGACGCTCGACTCGCTACGCGTGGAATCGGTCGTCACCATCACCGGCGAAGTGGTCGGGCGCGAGGGCGGGGCGGTCAACGCCAAGCTGGCCACCGGCGACATCGAGATCGTCGTCCAGTCGGTCGAAGTCCAGTCGTCGGCCGCCGATCTGCCGATGCCGGTCGCAGGCGAGCAGGACTATCCCGAGGATATTCGCCTTCGCTACCGCTATCTCGACCTGCGCCGCGAACGGCTCCACGCCAACATCATGCTCCGGGCGAAGGTCATCGCGTCGATCCGGGGCCGCATGATCGAGCAGGGGTTCACCGAATTCCAGACCCCGATCCTGACCGCATCGAGCCCGGAAGGCGCGCGTGACTATCTGGTGCCGAGCCGCGTTCACCCGGGCAAGTTTTACGCGCTTCCGCAGGCGCCGCAGATGTTCAAGCAATTGCTGATGGTCGCCGGCTTCGATCGCTATTTCCAGATCGCCCCCTGCTTTCGCGACGAGGACGCGCGCGCCGATCGAAGCCCGGGCGAATTCTATCAGCTCGACTTCGAGATGAGCTTCGTCACCCAGGACGATGTGTTCGGCGCGATCGAGCCGGTGCTGGCCGGGCTGTTCGCGGAATTTGCTGGCGGCAAGTCGGTGACCGCGGCGGGCGACTTTCCGCGCATTCCCTACCGCGAGGCGATGCTTAAATATGGCAGCGACAAGCCTGACTTGCGCAACCCGTTGATCGTCCACGACGTCGGCGATCAGTTCGCGGGATCGGGCTTCGGCCTGTTCGCCAGCATCGTCGGCGGCGGGGGCAAGGTTCGCGCCGTCGCGGCGCCCCGCACCGCCGACAAGAGCCGCAAATTCTTCGACGAAATGAACGAGTGGGCGCGGGGCGAGGGCTTTGCCGGGCTTGGCTATGCCACCCGCAAGGGCGGCGAATGGGGCGGCCCGATCGCCAAGAACCACGGCAGCGAAGGGATGGACAAGCTCGCCGACGCGATGAACCTTGGTCCCGACGATGGCATCTTCTTCGCCGCTGGCAAGGAAGCCGATGCGGCCAAGCTCGCCGGTGTGGCCCGCACCCGCGTCGCCGAGCAATTGAGCCTGATCGAGGAAGGCGCGTTCCGTTTCTGCTGGATCGTCGACTTTCCGATGTTCGAATATGATGAGGATGCCAAGAAGGTCGATTTTTCGCACAACCCCTTCTCGATGCCGCAGGGCGAGATGGAAGCGCTCGAGACGATGGACCCGCTCGACATCCTCGCCTGGCAGTATGATATCGTATGCAACGGCGTGGAGCTGAGTTCGGGCGCGATCCGCAACCATCGCCCCGACATCATGTACAAGGCGTTCGAAATCGCCGGCTACACACCCGAGGAGGTTGACACGAATTTCCCAGGCATGATCGGCGCGTTCAAATATGGCGCGCCGCCGCATGGCGGTTCGGCGCCGGGGATCGACCGAATCGTCATGCTGCTCGCCGACGAGCCCAATATCCGCGAGGTCATCCTCTTCCCGATGAACCAGAAGGCGGAAGACCTGCTGATGAACGCGCCGGCCGAAGTCACGCCGAAGCAGCTCCAGGAATTGTCGATCCGCATCGTTGCCGACGGAGCGCAAAAGCGAAGCAGCTGAGGCGGTTGCGCCACAGTTGCCCCCACTTGGGACACTGATCGAAGCTAATAGATTGCGGCTGGTTTTCCTTTGCGATACCGCGCGTCGGTGGCGATCGATTTAACGGATTATGAACGGGGGGCTCCGTTCACGGGGGATTATCATGCTGCGCTGACCGCGCTGCAGCAGCGGCTTGCCGAACTTCAGGTCGCCCAGATCGTCCACCGCAAGCGCGCGCTGATCGTGTTCGAAGGCTGGCTCGGCGCGGGCAAGAAGGATGCGTTGAAGCGGCTTGTCGGATCGTGGGATTCTTGTCACGCGAAAACCGTCTGCGTGCGCGTAGGCGAGGCGCGCCACGACGATCGCCATTGGCTCGCGCCCTTCTGGACCGCGCTCCCGCCGGCCGGCGATACCACCGTCTTCTTCCGAAGCTGGTACAGCCGCCTGATCGACGACCGTGTCGCGGGCCTGATTAGCGATAAGGGGTGGGCGCGCTGCTGCGACGAAATCAATGAGTTCGAAGCGCAGCAGCGCGATCACGATACGTTGGTCGTCAAATTGTTCTTCCATGTTTCGTCTGAAACGCAGGGCAAGCGATTGCGCGAGCGACTGCAGGATCCGTGGCGGCGCCATTTGCTTTACGATGACGCCTCCGATCCGCCACAGAGGGAGCGCACGATGGATGTGCTCCACGACATGTTCGCCCAGACCGATACGCGCTGGGCGCCGTGGCGGGTGATCGAAGCCAATGACCCCCAGGCCGCGCACATCGGTGCGCTGACCGTCATTGCCGAAGCGCTGGCCAAGGCGATCCCAGCCGATCCGCCGGCCGAAGTCGACAGCGTCGTCGCCTTTCCCCAGCAGAAAAGCGCTTAGCTGCTTCCGGCGTCCGGGTAGCTGATCGCGACCACCAGATAATTTTTCTCGCCCGCCGGAAGCCGGACGCTGCGCTCGTCGCCGATCCGCGCTCCGACCAGCGCGCGAGCGATTGGCGCGACCCAACTGATCTTCCCGGCGGTGGCGTCGGCCTCGTCCTCGCCGACAAGGGTCACCTCGCGCCGCTCGTCCGCTTCGCCGGCAAGCTCGACCGTCGCCCCGAAACGGACCACGTCGCGCTGCTCTTGGGTAGCCGGGTCGACGACCTTGGCCTGCTTCATCACCTCGGCGAGATAGGATAAGCGGCGATCGATCTCGCGAAGGCGCTTGCGGCCATAGATGTAGTCGCCATTTTCCGAGCGGTCGCCATTGCCGGCGGCCCACGAGATGACCTCGACCAATTTGGGCCGCTCGCTCCCGAACAATGTCTCATATTCGGCACGAACCCGCGCGAAGCCGGCCGGAGTGATGAATCGTGGCGGGCGATCGCCCGGTGCATCGGCCATCAGCCCGGGCGCGAGGACTTGCCGAGGTAATGCGACACATGCACCGGCTGGGGCGCGGTCAGGCTCGGATTGAGCCGATCGTAGACCACGCT
>JALYQH010000349.1 GCA_030855945.1 Pseudomonadota bacterium
ATTCACGGCTGACGATCAGCTTGCTGTCGGGGCGCAGCCTCGCCTGGCCCTTTAGCCGTTCGACATAGCCGAGCAGCCCGGCGAGATCGGGGAAGCCCGACGGCGCGAAAGTCACCACCGCGCCCTTGGCGCCGACATCGAGCTTGGCGATACAAGCCTTGCGGCAGTTGATCTTGGTCTCAACGATTAGCAGCAAATTTTTGGTTTCCTGTGGCAATTTGCCGAAGCGGTCGATCAACTCGGCGGCGAACGCTTCGACGCCGTCGCGGTCCTCGATGTCGCCGAGGCGGCGATACAGCCCCATGCGCAGGTCGAGGTCGGGGACATAGGCCTCGGGGATGAGGATCGGCGCCTCTACATTGATCTGCGGGGTGAACTCCTCGCGCCGCTCGTCGCCGCCGGCCTTGCGCTCCAAAATCGCATCCTCGAGCATCGACTGGTACAGTTCGAACCCGACTTCCTTGATGTGTCCCGATTGCTCGTCGCCGAGCAAATTGCCGGCGCCGCGAATGTCGAGGTCGTGGCTGGCGAGCTGAAAGCCGGCACCGAGGCTGTCGAGATTGGCGAGCACTTGTAAGCGTTTGTCGGCGCCTTCGGTCACCGAGCGATCGGGAGTGGTCGTTAGGTAAGCGTAGGCGCGCGCCTTCGACCTGCCGACGCGGCCGCGCAGCTGGTAAAGCTGGGCGAGGCCGAAGCGGTCGGCACGGTGGACGATCAGCGTGTTGGCCGAGGGAATGTCGAGCCCGCTCTCGACGATCGTGGTCGACAGCAGAACGTCATATTTGCGGTCGTAGAAAGCGCTCATCCGCTCCTCGACCTGGCTCGGGCTCATCTGCCCATGCGCCGTGATCGCCTTCACCTCGGGCACTTGCTCGCGCAGATAATCCTCAAGCGCGGCGAGATCGGAAATACGCGGCGCCACGACGAAGCTCTGCCCGCCGCGATAATGTTCGCGCAGCAGCGCCTCGCGCACCACGACCGGGTCCCACGGCGCGACATAAGTGCGGATGGCGAGGCGATCGACCGGCGGAGTCTGGATCACGCTGAGCTCGCGCAGCCCCGACATCGCCATTTGCAGCGTGCGCGGAATCGGCGTCGCGGTCAGCGTGAGGACATGGACGTCGTCGCGCAATGTCTTCAGCTTTTCCTTGTGAGTGACTCCGAAATGCTGCTCCTCGTCGACAATGACGAGGCCCAACTTCTTGAACTTCAGTGATTTCGACAGCAGGGCATGGGTGCCGATCACGATGTCCACCGTGCCATTTTCAATCCCCTCCTTGGTCGCCTTGGCCTCGGCCGCCGGGACCAGCCGCGAGAGGCGTCCGATCTCGATCGGGAAGCCGTGGAAGCGCGCGACGAAGTTCGAATAATGCTGCCGCGCGAGCAACGTCGTCGGTCCGATCAGCGCGACCTGATAGCCGGCCATCGCCGCGACGAAGGCAGCGCGAAGCGCAACCTCCGTCTTGCCGAAGCCGACATCGCCGCACACCAGCCGGTCCATTGGCTTGCCCGATCCTAAATCGTCGAGCACATCGCCGATCGCGCGGTCCTGGTCGTCCGTCTCCTCATAGGGGAAGCGGTCGACGAACTGCGGGTAACTGGTGTCTGCCTCGACCACCTGGCCCGGACGCGTGGCGCGGATGGCGGCGGTCTTGATCAGCTCGCCGGCAATCGCGCGGATGCGCTCCTTCATCCGGCTCTTGCGCCGCTGCCATGCCTCGCCGCCCAGCCTGTCGAGCGTCGCTTTCTCGGAGTCGCTGCCGTAGCGGGTCAGCACGTCGATATTCTCGACCGGGACGTAGAGCTTGTCGCCGCCGGAATAGCTCAGCGCCACGCAGTCGTGCGGCGCCTTGCCGACCATGATCGAGGTCAGCCCTTCGTAGCGGGCGATGCCGTGGTCCGCGTGGACGACGAGGTCGCCCGGCGTCAGCGCGGCCAGCTCGGCGAGGAAGGCGTCGGCGCTCTTGCGGCGCTTCTTGCGGCGGACGAGGCGGTCGCCGAGCATGTCCTGCTCGGTCAGCACCGCGGCATCGGGCGCGGTAAAGCCATGGTCGAGCGGCAGCACGATCAGCGCGGCCTCGGTCCTCGCCCCGAGCGCCGCCTGCCACGAGTCGACCAGCTTGAGCGACGTCAGCCCATGTTCGTCGAGCAGTCCCGCCAGCCGCTCGCGGGCGCCGATGGTGTAGCTTGCTAAAACAACTTTGCGCTTGTCTTTCCGAAGCTTGGCGACGTGCTTGACGACGGCTTCATAGACATTGGCATTCTGCGCGCGCTCGGGAGCAAAGTCGCGCGGTCCTTCGACTCCGAAGTCGATGACGCGGTCGTTTGGCGGTTCGGGGAAGGGCGAGGCGAGGTGGATCGGCCGTTCGACAATCGCGGCCTGCCATTCCTTGCGCGCCAGATAGAGGTCGGTCGGCGGAAGCGGACGGTAGCTGCCCGGCGTCGCCGCCATCGCCTGGCTGCGGTTGGCGAAATAATCCTCGATCGCCTCGCTGCGCGATTCGAGCGCGCCGTCGGTCCCGCCATCGCGGACGACCACGTCATGCTCGCCCAAATGATCGAACAGGGTCGCGAGCTTTTCCTCGAACAATGGCAGCCAATGTTCCATCCCCGCCAGGCGGCGCCCCTCGCTGACCGCCTGGTAGATCGGGTCGCCGGTGGCGTTGCCGCCGAATTTCTCGCGATAGCCGGCGCGGAACCGCTTGATGCTGTCCTCGTCGAGCAATGTTTCCGACGCGGGCATCAGCGTGAACGCGCCGGCCGTGCCGATGCTGCGCTGGTCGGCGGGGTCGAAGCGGCGCATCGTTTCGATCTCGTCGTCGAAGAAATCGAGCCGCAGCGCGGTCGCTTCGCCCGCCGGATAGAGGTCGACGATCGACCCGCGCACCGCGAATTCGCCCGCGTCATGGACTGCGTCGGTGCGCTGATAGCCATTGGCGACGAGCAGCTCGACCAGTCTGTCGCGTTCGACCTTTTCGCCCTCGGCCAGCCGCCGGGTAAGCTGGCGGATTCGGAACGGGGTCAGCACCCGCTGGGTGACCGCATTGGCGGTGGCGATCAGCAGTTGCGGACCCTTGCGCCCTTCGACGCCGCCTGCGGCGTTGCTCAGGACAGGCTTCACCTGCAGAGCCTGGAGCGTGGCCAGCCGCTCGGCCATCACCCGCAGGGCCGGACTCGCGCGGTCGTATGGCAGGCTGTCCCACGCGGGCAGCGTTAGCAGTTCGACCTCGGGCGCGAACACGGGCACGGTGTCGGCAATCGCCCGCATTGCGGCTTCGTCGGCGGCAATGATTACCGCGCGCCCGCCCTTGCCGGTTCCGTGCACCGCGCGCGCCAGATCGGCGGCAAGCCACGGCAGGAGGCCCGTGGGGACGCTGGCCAGCGTCAGCGGCGCATTCGCCTTGAGAATCTCGAAGAAAGGATCGCTCACCTCGCCACCTGGATAAAATCGAGCTTTTGAAGCGCATCCATCATCGGACCTTGGTAGCGTTCTGGCACCGCCTCGGTTCCTATCGCCCAGGCCATGATGTCGACATCGGTCTCCATCAGCAGCGCCGCGAACAAGGCGCGATCATGGGCGTTCCAGCCCGCATGCTGAGCCTCGAAAAACCCGCCGATCATCATGTCGGCCTCGCGCGTGCCGCGGTGCCAGGCGCGATATTTGAGCGCCCGCAAAACCTCGTCCATCCGGTCCGTCTCCACGCGCGAAAAGCCCGCCGGCGCAAATCGCCGCGGGGGGTGAGGCGACCATGTAGGCAGTCGCGCTTGCGGGCGCTAGGGTCGCATCCGATGCGGCCCGAAATCCTGAACCCCCTGTTCGCCGAGACAGATGCGCTCAAGGGCGTCGGACCAAATATTGCCAAGTCGCTCGCCCGCCTCGGCCTCACCCGAGCGATCGACCTCGCTTACCACCTTCCAACCGGGACAATCGACCGCGTCCATGCTCCCCATGCCAGCGCGCCACTGCTCGGCCGCATCGTCATCCTCGAAGTTGAGCCGTTCGAGGTGCGCGCCGGGGCAGGGCGCGCGCCACTGCGCATCTTCGCCGCGGATAGTGATTCCAACACCGTCACGCTCACCTTTTTCAACAATCCGGGCTGGGCCAAAAAACAGCTTCCGCTCGGGGAGAAGCGCGTCGTGGTCGGCAGGCTCGACGCGTGGGGCGACGAGTGGCAAATCGTCCACCCCGAAGTGCTCGAACTCGCCGCGGCGAGCGACATGGCGCTGCGCGAGCCGGTCTATCCGCTTACCGAAGGCATTTCGAACAAGCGCATGCGCGATTTGGCGCTGACCGGATTGGAGCGCGCGCCCGACCTCGCCGAATGGATCGAGCCGTCGCTTCTCGCACGCGAACATTGGCCGGCATGGCGCGCCTCGCTCGCCGAAGTGCATTCGGAGCCCGACGCAAGTCGGGCGCGCAAGCGGCTGTCCTACGACGAAATTTTCGCTAACCAGCTCGCCCTCGTCCTGCTTCGTCAGGTCGCCCGCCGCAAGCGCGGCCTGCCGCTCCAGGGCGACGGCCGCCTGACCGCGAAACTCCAGCTTCCCTATCAGCTAACCGGCGCGCAGACCCGCGTCATCGGCGAAATCCGCGGCGACATGGCGCAGGAGCGGCCGATGCTGCGGCTGCTCCAGGGCGATGTCGGTTCGGGCAAGACCCTCGTCGCGCTGCTGGCGATGCTCGAAGCCGTCGAGGCCGGAGCGCAGGCAGCAATGCTCGCCCCGACCGAAATCCTCGCCCGCCAGCACCTCGCCACGCTCCGACGTCAGTGCGAGGCAATCGGGGTCAACGTCGCCATCCTCACTGGCCGCGAGAAGGGCCGCACGCGCGAGGCGGTGCTGATGGGGCTTGCCGACGGCAGCATCGACATCCTGGTCGGCACTCATGCCATCTTTCAGAGCCCGGTCGGCTACAAGCGCCTCGGCCTGATCGTAATCGACGAGCAACACCGCTTCGGCGTCTCTCAGCGCCTTTTGCTCAGCGAAAAGGCCGAGCGCCCACCGCATTTGCTCGCAATGACCGCTACTCCGATCCCGCGCACGCTCACGCTGACTCATTATGGCGAGATGGACGTCAGCAAGATCGACGAAATGCCTCCCGGTCGAACCCCGATCGAAACGCTGGTGACCTCCGACCAGAAATTGCCGGACGTGATCGACGGCCTCGGCCGCCACCTCGCCGCTGGGGGGCAGGCCTATTGGGTTTGCCCTTTGGTCGAGGAGAGCGAGAGCGTCGACGCCGCCGCCGCCGAGCAACGCGCCGCCATCCTCCGCCAGCGCTTCGGCGCCGACAAGGTGGGCCTCGTACACGGCCGGATGAAAGGCGCCGACAAGGATGCCGTCATGACGTCATTCGCGGGCGGCGATACCGGCGTGCTCGTCGCGACCACGGTCATCGAAGTCGGAGTCGACGTGCCGAACGCAACGTTGATCGTCGTCGAGGGCGCCGAGCGCTTCGGCCTCGCTCAGCTCCACCAGCTTCGCGGCCGCGTCGGGCGCGGATCGGCGGCGAGCCGCTGCATTCTCTTGCGCGGCGCCACCCTGACCGAAACGGGCAGGTCGCGCCTCGCGCTGATGCGCGAAACCAACGACGGCTTCCGCATAGCCGAGGAGGATCTCCGCCTGCGCGGCCCCGGCGAAATTCTTGGCACCCGTCAGTCGGGCGAGCAGGGCTTCAAGGTCGCCTCGCCAGAGGATGTCGCCCAACTGGCCCCGCTGGCGCAAGACGACGCCCGCCTCCTCCTCGACCGCGACGGCGGCCTCGCCAGCGATCGAGGCCAAGCGGCGCGGCTCTGCCTTTACCTATTCGAGCGCGATGCGGCGGTGGGATTGCTGCGGAGCGGGTGATTTCTAAGACGTCACCCCGGCCTTGAGCCGGGGCCAGCCTTCCTTTCGGCGCCAAAAACAGGCGGGTCCCGGGTCAAGCCCGGGATGACGTCAACAATCCGTGCTTCTTCTTGCCGAGACTGAGCTTGAGCGGTTCAGCACCCACCGTCACCACCATCGCTGGATCGTTGACGGTGACGCCATCGAGCCTGACCGCACCCTCGCCAATCTTCCTCCGCGCCTCGCCGTTCGACGCCGCGAAGCCGAGCCCCGTCAGCGCTGCGACAATACCAATCGCGCCCTCGACCTTCAGCATAGGCAAATCCTCACCCGCGCCACCGCCCGCGAACGTCTCGCGTGCCGTCGCCTCGGCACTCGCCGCCGCCTCGGCCCCATGCAGCAGCGCCGTCGCCTCATTGGCCAGCACCACCTTGGCGTCATTGATCGCCTGGCCTTCGAAGCGCGCCAGCTCGTCAATCCGCTCGAGCGGAAGGTCGGTGAACAGCTTGAGGAACTTCACGACATCGGCATCCGCCGTATTCCGCCAAAACTGCCAATAATCGTAAGCGCTTAGCTGATTTGCATTGAGCCACACCGCGCCGCTCGCGGTCTTGCCCATCTTGGCGCCATCGGCCGTCGTGATGAGCGGCGTGGTGACGCCGAACACCTCGGTGC
>JALYQH010000351.1 GCA_030855945.1 Pseudomonadota bacterium
GGATCATATATTCGACGCGGCGGTCGAAGTTGCGCGGCATCCAGTCGGCCGAGGAAATATACACTCGCGCCCCGGCGTGGGGCAGCCGCTGGCCGTTGGCGAAGACGAAGATTCGGCTATGCTCGAGGAAGCGGCCGACGATCGACTTGACGCGGATGTTAGCGGACATGCCGGCAACGCCGGGCTGCAGGCAGCACACCCCGCGGACGATCAGGTCGATCGACACGCCGGCCTCGCTCGCCTCATAGAGTTTGACGATGATTTGCGGATCGACGAGGCTGTTCATCTTCGCCCAGACCGCCGCCGGCCGCCCGGCCTTGGCATGAGCAATCTCGCCGTCGATCAGCGCGATCAGCTTCTCGCGTAGGCTCTTCGGGCTGAGCGTCAACAGTTCGAGCCCGCGCGGCGGGACATAGCCGGTGATGAGGTTGAACAGCTTGGCGGCGTCGCGCGATGCCCGGCGTGAGGCCGTGAAGAAGCTCAGATCGGTGTAGATAAGCGCCGTGGTCGGGTGATAATTGCCGGACCCGAAGTGGCAGTAAGTGCGCAGCGTGGCGCCCTCGCGGCGGATGACCATCGATACCTTGGCGTGGGTCTTCCATTCGACGAAGCCATAGATGACCTGGACCCCGGCCCGCTCGAGCCGGCTCGCCCACAGCAGATTCTGCTCCTCGTCGAAGCGCGCCTTCAATTCGACCACCGCGGTGACCGACTTGCCGGCTTCGGCGGCGGCGACCAGCGCGTCGATGATCGCCGACTGCTTACCGGCGCGGTAGAGCGTCTGCTTGATCGCGACGACGTCGGGATCCTCGGCCGCCTGGCGAAGGAAAGCGACGACTACTTCGAAGCTTTCATAAGGGTGGTGAACGACGAAGTCCTTGGCGCGGATTGCGGCGAAACAGTCGCCGTCATGCTCGGCGACGCGCTCGGGAAAGCGCGGGCTGTAGGGCGGGAATTTGAGGTCGGGCCGATCGACTTCGACCAATTGGCCGAGATCGACAATGCCGATGAACCCGCCACTTTCCGACACCAACGCCGACGTCGCGACCAGTCCGGCGCGGACCTGCTCCTCGAGTTCGAGCGGTGTCCCGGCGGCGAATTCGAGGCGGATCACCCGGCCGCGGCGGCGGCGCTTGATCGCGCTGCGGAAATAACGGACCAGATCCTCGGCATCCTCCTCGACCTCGATATCGCTGTCGCGAAGCAGGCGGAATGCGCCCGACGCGATCTTGCGGAAGCCGGGGAAGAGCAGGCCGAAATGCGCGCCGATGACGCTGTCGATGGCGATGAACCGCGCGCGCTCCCCCGGCAGGCGAACGAACCTGCGCAGGGTCGGCGGGATCATCAGCACCTCGGTCACCGCCTCCCCGCTGCCCTCGGTCTCGAGCGCGAAGATCAGGCTGAGGCCCAAGTTGGTGATGAACGGAAATGGGTGCGACGGATCGATTGCCTGCGGAGTGAGCACCGGCAAAACCTGTTCGCGGAAATGGCGCTCGAGCCATTCGGATTCCTGCTCGCTGATATCTTCGGCCGCGATCACCTCGATCCCGGCATCGGTGAGCATTTCGAGCAGCACCATCCATTCGGCCTGCTGGGCGACGACCAGAGCGTCGGCATCGGCGGCGATCGCGTCAAGCTGCTGCGACGGCGTGCGCCCGTCCATCGACAGATTCTCGATCGCTTGGAGCTGCTGGCCCTTGAGTCCGGCGACCCTGGTCATGAAGAATTCGTCGAGGTTGGAACCCGAAATCGACAGGAAACGCAGCCGCTCGAGCAAGGGGTGCGCCGGGTTGGCGGCCTCCTCGAGCACACGGCGGTTGAACGACAGCCACGACAGTTCGCGATTGAAGAAGCGCTCCGGATCGGGCGCGATTGGCGAAGCTTCCGTCATGCGGTGCCGCGAATATCGATCAAGCCGGCTTCGGCAAGCGCGCGGCGGATCGTCGGCAGGGTCAACCGGGCACGGTCTGCGATCGCGAACCGATCGATCGCTGCAACCACGCGCTCGGCCATATAGTAACTGCGCTCGACCCGTTCGGACACGAACCGCAAGGCCTCGCCGGGGATGTGCAGCCCGCGGTCGGCGAACAGCAATTCAATCAGTCCGCGAAACAGCTTGTCGTCAGGCTCGGCGATGCGCGCCACCGGGGTGACTGCGATGCGCGTGCGAAGGTCGGGCAATCCGATCTCCCATGCCGGCGGCACCTCCTCGACGATCATCACCAACGGACTCTTCCACTCCTGCGCGGCATTCCAGGCGTGGAACAAGTCTTCCTCGTCATGGCGATCGGCGGAATCGATCAGCCTTCCGCCGACCCGTGCGCAAAACGCCCGGGCGAGCAGGGTTCGGCCCGAGCGGCGCGGCCCCGTCAGCAG
>JALYQH010000004.1 GCA_030855945.1 Pseudomonadota bacterium
TCGGCGAGCGCCTTCGCGAACATCGCGGTATAGCTCGGCGGGCCGCCGCCCGGCCCCTTGTCCTGCTTGCCCGAGACCACGTCGAACTTGACCACGCCATGATATTTGTCGGCGGCATTTTCGGCGGGGCCATAACCCTTGCCCTTGACCGTCACGGCATGGACCAAGATCGGCCCCTCGGCGGCATCGCGGACATTTTCGAGCACTTCGACCAGCCCCTGGACGTCATGCCCGTCGACCGGGCCGACATAATAAAAGCCTAATTCCTCGAACAACGTGCCGCCGGTGGCGAAACCGCGCACATATTCCTCGGCCTTGCGCGCCGCGCTCTCGACCGGCTTGGGCAGTTTGGAGAACACTCGCCGCGCAATCTCGCGAGTTTTCAAATAGCGGCCCGAGCTGACCAGCCGCGCCAGATACAACGACAATCCGCCGACCGGCGGCGCGATCGACATGTCATTGTCGTTGAGGATGACGATCAGCCGATTGCCTGCGGCCTGGGCATTGTTCATCGCCTCATAGGCCATGCCCGCGCTCATCGCCCCGTCGCCGATCACTGCGATCGCGCGGCCCGGACGGTCGGCCAGCTTATTGGAAATGGCGAAGCCCAGGGCCGCGGAGATCGAGGTCGAGGAATGCGCCGCGCCGAACGGGTCATATTCGCTTTCGCTGCGTTTGGTGAAACCGCTCAGCCCTCCGCCCTGCCGCAACGTTCGAATGCGGTCGCGGCGGCCGGTGACGATCTTGTGCGGATAGCATTGGTGGCCGACGTCCCAGATCAGCGTATCGGTCGGCGTGTCGAACACATGGTGGATGGCGACGGTCAGCTCGACCACGCCAAGCCCCGAGCCCAAATGCCCGCCCGACTGCGACACCGCCGAGATCATTTCGGCGCGAAGCTCGTCGGCAAGCTGCGGCAGCTCGGCCTTCTGGAAGGCGCGAATGTCGGCGGGCGAATTTATGCGGTCGAGAAGCGGGGTATGTGGGCGGTCAGACATGGCGCTGCACTTATCCCCTGGGCGCACTCGTGTCACCAAGCAGCGGCCGATTTCAGAGATTGCTCATATATTGCTCAGGGATTTACGATCAGCCGGTGGGCTAGCGGCATTCCCCGCAAGTGCCGCGCACCTCGATCACCGGGCGAACCTGTTCGAAGCCGGCGCTGGTGGCGGCGTCGCGCACTCCTCCCGAGAGCTTGTCGTCGTCGAGGTGGGTCGCCTGCCCGCAATTGTCGCAGATCAGGAAGATGCAGTCGTGGAGGCAGCCGGGATGGGCGTTGGCGACATAAGCGTTGGCGCTTTCGACGCGGCGGGCAAGGTTGCTTCCGACGAACAGGTCGAGGATTCGATAAACGCTGTTGGCGGCAACCCGCTTTCCGCGCGCCTTTGAGACCTGCTCGGCAATGTCATAGGCCGACGCCGGCTTGTCGAACCCGGCGAGTGCCTCGAACACCGCCGCGCGCATGTCCGTCCATTGCTCGCCGCGCGCCCTCATCCGCTCGGCGGCGGCTTCGCGCAACGAGTCGCTTCCCTGGAGATGATGATCGTGGCTGCCCATGAGCGGCAAGATAGGGTCTCAGGCGCCCAAGGGCAATGCGGGTCCGGCTACCGCTTCCGACCCAATCACTTGGGCGCCAAAGCGCTCCATCTCTTCCATCTGCGGGCTGAACTGCATCAGCAACAGGTCGAGCCCGGCTCCCTCATAATCGGCGATTCGCTGGCGAAGCTGCTCGGGCGTGCCGACGAGGTTGGGACGGAGGCCGCGGTTCGACACCGAATATTCGCGGATCTTGAGCTCCTTCTCCAATTGCGTGCCCGACAGCCATTGGTCGAAATTCTCATAGCCCGGCGGCAAATCCTTGACCTCGAGGATCCGGTCGAGTTCGCGCTGCGCTTCGGCTTCGCTGTCGCGGACGATGGCGTATGCCGCCATTCCGAATTGCATCGGCGCGCCCCCGGCCACCTTCCGCCGTTCGGCCATGTCGGCGATCTTGGGTCCGATCTCATTCACCGGGTCGCCGTGCATCACATAAGCGTCGCACTGGCGCGCGATCATCGTCTTGGCGGCGTCGCTTTCACCGCCGGCATAGATCGGCGGCCGGCGCACCGGCTTCGGTTCCAGCCGCGCCGACTCCATCCGGTAGAATTTTCCCTCATAATCGAAGACCGGCTGAGTCCACAGGCCGCCTACCACCTCCAGCCATTCGGCGGTGCGCGCATAGCGGTCGTCATGCTGGTCGAACTGCAGGCCGAACTGCTTGGCTTCCTCGGCCCACCACGACGACACGACGTTGAGAGCGAGGCGGCCGTTCGAGATATGGTCGATGTTCGCCGCCGCCTTGGCGAACAGCCCGGGCTGGTGGAAATTGGGGCGCACCGCGACCATCAGCTCCTGCCGCTCGGTCACCGCCGCGATCGCCGCCGCCGTCGACCAGGCATCGAGGCTCGGCGCATCCTTGCCCTTGATGTCGTTGAGATTGAGCTCCGCGATCAGCGTAAGGTCGAATCCGATCCGCTCCGCGCGGATCGCTAGCGTGCGGACATAACCCCAGCTCGCCGCCATACCCTCGTCGGGCACGTTGCGCAGCCAGCCGCCGAACATCGGCATCCAATAACCATATCTCATCGCACCGAATCCTTCATTTGCCGTTCGAGCCAGTCCACCAGCCTGATGTGCGGATCCCAGCCGAGCACGTCCAGCGGATTGGCGACGAAGTTCGAAAATGCGTTGATGTCGAAGAATTTCACCGTGCCGTCGCGGTCGTCGACCAGTGCTTCGACTCCGCCGACGTCGATCCCGGCCGCGGATATGATCGCCTCGGCCGCCGCGATCAGATGAGGCTCGGGCCTCGCCGCCTCGATGGTCACGGCCGGCTTGCCGCTTTGGGCGAGACAGGCATCCGCCGGGCACAGGTCGAACCCGCCCCCGCCGTCGATCGACAATGCGTAAAGGAAGCGCCCGTCGAGGACTTCGAACCGCAGGATGTGTCCGCCGCGCGCCGGGACCAGCTCCTGGATCAGCCACACCTTGTCGATGCTGTCGGGCACCATGCCGTCATCGGCGAAGGCGCGAAACTGGTCGAGGCTGTCGTAGCGCATGATCCCCGCCCCGGACCCGCCGATGTTCGCCTTGACGACCAGCGGAAACGGCAAGTCCACGGCCGCCCCGGCAATATCGGCGGCGCGATGAACCACCTTGGTCCGGGGCGTGGCAAAGCCGAGGCAGGCGATCAGCGCGAGCTGCCGCGCTTTCGACGAATCGATCGCCATTGGCCGCGACCCGTTGATGGTCCGCGCGCCCGCTTGCTCCCATGCCGAGAACAAGGATTGGGCGTAAAAGATCGGATGATCGGCCGAGCGCAGGAAGCTCGACATGGCGATGCGGTTGAAGATCAGCGGCGCCGGCGGCTTGGGGTCGGCCGGGTCGAACGCATGACCGTCGGCCTCTATTGCCCGATAGTCGACGCCGCGCTCGTCGAGCATGGCGAACAGCGGCCTCAGCCACTGCGGATGCTCATAGATAATGGCCAGTTCGGACATGGTGGGAACGGCTGCCTTGCGACGCGGCTGCGGAACGCCCGCTGCTCAATCGCGCGATATGGGAAGGCACTCCGCGACTGTCCAGCGCGGTCCGCCGGTCCTTTATTCGGCGGCGATGGTGTTGAGGCGGTGGCCGAGCGCCAGGATGCCGACGCCGACCATCGTGTAGAGCGCCTCGCTGCCGTCGTGCGGCAAGGTCAGCGCGCCGGCCATCGCGCCCAGCCCGAGCCCGCCGACCGCGCTCGGCATGGTATAGCCATGCTCCAGGATCCCGCGGCCGAGCGCGATCGCGCCCATGATCATCGCCAGGCTGAGGCCGATTTCATGGATCCAATGCGCGCCAAGCATCCCGCCCGCGCTCGCGACCAGCGCGAGCATCACCGACGTCCCGAGGCAATGCACGAGGCATAGCCCGCTAAGCCCGATGGCGAAGCGGTCGAGGCGCGGGGTATGGATCAGTGCAAGCGACATGGCCGAGGATATATCGTCTCGTTGCCGAAGTTACAATATCTCATTGGCACTCTGGTCCAAAATATTGGCAAGCCGTGGCGAAGCCGCCATAGGCGGCCGCAATGAACCCCGCGCCTCCTCCAGTCACACGACAGACAGAGCGCACCCCTCGCCCGCTCGCGCTTGCCCGCTGGCTGCTGGCTGTCGCCGCATTGGTGTTCGTGATGGTCGTGGTGGGCGGGATCACCCGGCTGACTGAGAGCGGCCTGTCGATCACCGAATGGAAACCGGTTTCGGGTGCGATCCCGCCGCTGACACAGGCCCACTGGAGCCGAGCGTTCGAGCTGTACCAGGCGACCCCCGAATATCGCGAGGTCAACGGCCCCGCGGGGATGGACCTCGCCGCTTTCCAGTGGATCTATTTCTGGGAATGGCTCCACCGCTTGCTCGGGCGGCTGGTCGGGCTCGCCTTCGCCCTCCCCTTCGCCTGGTTCGCGCTCCGGCGCGCGATCCCGGCGGGCTATGGCTGGCGGCTCGGCGCATTGCTCGCGCTCGGCGCAAGTCAGGGCGCGCTAGGCTGGTACATGGTTCAGTCGGGGCTGATCGACCGTACCGATGTCAGCCATTTCCGGCTCTCGGCGCACCTCCTCACCGCTCTATTCATCCTCGCCGGCCTGGTATGGATTGCGCTCGATCTTCGCCAACTGGCGCACGGCGACGCCCGCCCCGCCCGCCTGACCCCACTTGCGATCGGCGCGGCGCTGATCCTGTTCATCCAGCTTCTGCTCGGCGCCTGGGTCGCCGGCCTCGACGCCGGCTATGTCGCGAGCGACTGGCCGTTGAT
>JALYQH010000007.1 GCA_030855945.1 Pseudomonadota bacterium
CGAACCCCCACATCTTGCGATACTGGTACCTAAAACCAGCGCGTCTACCAATTCCGCCACGCCCGCGCGGACGCTCTTCGAAGTGCGCGGCCTATAGCAAGGATCGCGGCGCGCGCAACCTCGGCTCGCCGCGCGACGGAGCGAGCAACTTGTGGCGCGCGCCGGGGGTTGGGGGTAAGAAGGAGACGACCATGTCCGACAATCCGCGCCCCGACGAAATGCCCTCCGAGCCCACTGATCCCGTTCAGCCGAGCCAGCCCGCGCAACCGACCGCGCCGCCATCGGAAGCGCCGATGCCCGGCGGCGACGTCGACATACCCGCCCCGGGGTCGGTTGGCTTCGACGTCGGCGCGCTGTCCGACACGCCGCGGCAATAATGGCCAGTCGCCCGCCCTTGCCAGGCACACCGCCAGACGCACCGCCTGCCGAGCCCGGCGAGGTGCCGCCGCTCCCCGGCGAGCCGCCTCACCCGCCGACGCCCGACCCGATTGCGCGCTAGCGGACCTTGCGCGCGGAGGCGGTGATCGCCTCGAAATCGGGGAGGCCGGCGGCATAATAATGTGACCGCGTTGCGTCGAACAATATCAGGTAGAGGCGGCCGTCGACCGTCGCGCCGACCGCGCGCCCGCGCCGCCACACTTCGTCGCCGTCGAGATGCTCATAGTCGAACTGGAACCCCGGCTGACCGAGGAATGCGCGGGGCGCTAGCCCAAGCGTCCTGAAGTCGACCGTTCCGCCGCGCACGCGAAACAGGCTTTCGAGCATCGCGGCAATCTCGGGCGCGGTCATGTTCGACCGATATTTGGGCACCTGCTGGTCGTTGCGCCGAGTCTGGCGAACCAGCGTCTCTCCATTCTTGAGGCCGGTGACAAAGCTGATCCCATCGAGCAGGGGGCCATTCTGGGTCCAGTCCTCGACCTCCCGGATGTCGACGAACAGGCGCGCATACTGGCGGTTCCATTCGCGCGGCGGGCTCACGCGCAGGCTGTTGTTGCCGACCCCAACCTCCTTGGCGCGGACGAGGGCATAGTTGCCAAAGCCCAGCCCGCCTCCTCCGCCGATGCCGCTCGCGCAAGCCGCAAGCAGGAGCAGCAAGGCAAGCATTGCGCCCGATTTGCCGATCGACTTCATCGCCATCTCCTTAACTGACCAGCATCTGACGGACGAACGCCGCGTCGGGCGCGTTGGGCACCATCGCCAGGTAACGCGACAAGGCCGCACGCGCTTCGTCGCGGCGGCCGGCCTTGGTCAGCATGATCCCATGCCAGCGCCACGCATCGGCCGGCGCATCGGGATATTGCACCGCGGCGGCATAGCCTTGCGCCGCGCGGACATCGTCGCCGCGCCGGTTGCGCAGCCGCCAGATCTCACCCTCGTGAAAGCGAAGTAGCCCGTTCCAGCCGTCCTGCGCGAGATTCTCGACGATATATTGGCTTGCGCCGGGATCGTTCAATTTGACCTGGTCGTCGAGCAGGGTCGGCCGGATCGCGGCGATCGCCGAGAGATAGGAGGCGCGCCGAGGGTCGTAGCTGACGCCGGGCCGCATCACGTCGGCGGCGGCGAGCTTGAGGTCGGCCATCCGCGACTCGGGCGTCGGGTGGGTACCGAACAAGGAAATGTCGCGGCGACGCTTCTTGCGCCGATATTTTGCGGACAATTCCTCTTCGGCGATAAGCTGCCCCCAAATCTCCGCCATCGCCCGCGGATCGTACCCCTGCTCGGCGAGCAGCCGCACCCCCATGGCGTCGGCCTCCGCCTCGAGGCCGCGATTGTAGCGCAACAGCGACAGGATGGTGCCCAATTGGCCGAGCTGGGTAACCTGGCCCGTATTGACCCCCGCGGCGCCGCCGACCACGCCCGCGCCCATCGCCAGGATCGAGAAGATGTCGGTCTTGGTGCGCATGTCGCGCCACTGGCGAATCTGATGCTTGCGCAGGAAATGCGCCGCCTCATGCGCGATCACGCCCGCCAATTGCGCCTCGTTGCGCATCCTCAGCAGCAATCCGGTGAAGATCACGGCGAACCCGGTCGGGAACATCATCGCGTTGAATTCGGGCACCCGCACCAGATAGATTCGGAAATCGCGCGCTGCCGGACCGCCGACCTTGCCGATCAGCCCCTCCAGATAGGAGGCCAGCGCCGGGTCGCGGACGATCAAATTCGATCCGGCAATCTCCTCCTCGACCCGGGCCATCTGCTGCCACATCCCGCGCTCGTCGGCGTCGACCGGGCGGTAGCCGGGGCCGATAAGCGGCACCATCGCCGACGGCAGCACGCGCGCGGAGGCCACGCCGGTCGTTGCCGCGGCAGCGAGCACGCCGCCCGCGGTCAGCAG
>JALYQH010000015.1 GCA_030855945.1 Pseudomonadota bacterium
GGGCTGAATTCTCCGGCCGTAAACAAGGCCAAAGCGCCACAAGGAAGCCCATGCACCAGTTCAATCGTACCATCCTGCGCGAATATGACGTGCGGGGAATCGTCGGCTCGACCCTTCACGCCGCCGACGCCACCGCGCTCGGCCGCAGTTACGCCGCGCTTGCCACCAGCGAGGGCGCGAAGAAGGTCGCGGTTGGCCGCGACGGCCGCACTCACTCGCCCGAATTCGAGGCGGCGCTGATCGAGGGCCTCACCGCCGGCGGCCTCGACGTCGTCCGCATCGGCCTCGGCCCCTCGCCGATGCTCTACTTCGCGGTATCGACGCTCGACGTCGACGGCGGAATCCAGGTCACCGGCAGCCACAATCCGTCCGACTATAACGGCTTCAAGATGCTCCTGAAGGGCCGCTCGGTGTTCGGCGCCGAAATCCAGGACCTCGGCCGCCGCGCCGCCGAGGGCGATTGGAGCGACGGTCAAGGCTCGGTCAGCGACCATGACATCGTCGACGATTATGTCGACGCGCTGGTCAAGGGCTTCGACGGCAAGGCGTATAAGGTCGGCTGGGATGCTGGCAACGGGGCCGGCGGACCGGTGCTGGAAAAGCTCGTCAAGCGCCTGCCGGGCGAGCATCACCTGCTCTACACCGAAGTCGACGGCCGCTTCCCCAACCACCACCCCGACCCGACGGTCGAAGCCAATCTCGAGGATTTGAAGACGCTCGTCGCCGACAAGGGCCTCGACTTCGGCATCGCCTTCGACGGCGACGCCGACCGCATCGGCGCGGTCGATAGCCTTGGCCGCGTGATCTGGGGCGACCAATTGCTGATCATCCTCGCCGCTCCCGTCCTCGAGGAACTCCCCGGCGCGACGATCATCGCCGACGTCAAGGCCAGCCAGACCCTGTTCGACCGCATCGCCGAAATGGGCGGGACGCCGCTGATGTGGAACACCGGCCACAGCCTGATCAAGTCGAAGATGAAGGAAACCGGCTCCCCGCTCGCGGGCGAGATGAGCGGTCATATATTCTTCAAGCACCAATGGTACGGCTTCGACGACGCCCTCTACGCCGCCGTCCGCCTGATCCGCGCGGTGTCCGCCAGCGGCAAATCGCTGACCGAACTCAAGAGCGAAATGCCAATCTCGGTCGCCACTCCAGAGCTCCGCTTCCAGGTCGACGAGAGCCGCAAATTCGCCGTCATCACCGAAGTCGCGAAACGGCTTGCGGCGGAAGGCGCGGAAGTGAACTCCACCGACGGCGTCCGCGTAAAAACCGCCGACGGCTGGTGGCTGCTACGCGCGTCGAACACGCAGGATGTGCTCGTCGCCCGCGCCGAGGCGCAAGATCAGCCCGGCCTTGATCGGTTGATGGCAACGATCAACAGGCAGCTGGAAGCAAGCGGAATCGAAGCGGTCGAAGCGGCGCATTAGCGGCTCTGGGCACACTGCATTCGTTCGGCAGGGGTTAAGGAGTAAGACCTAATATCTGCCGATGATTGGAATAGTCGCTATTGGCCTTGCCACGGCGGAGCTGAACACTTCGCAGATCCGCCCGCACGAAGTGGAGCGGATCGATGCGTCCGGCAGCGGCACTAGCGAAATCTGCGACCTTGGCTGGGGTCCTGAAGTCATCGTCCGAGTGGGCGGACCGCCCGAGGACGAACGCTATAAGCTCCCCGAAAGGTTTAGACAGCAAAGCCCCATCGCCTATCTTTCGCCGCCCGGAACAGGCGAGTTCGGGAGCAATCGTCGCCCCGGTGCGGGTTGTCCTACGAAAACGCTGCAGGCGGTCCGCTTTCGGGAAGATATCGCCAACCACTTCCGCTTCGACAGCAGCTTTTCAAACGCGCAGCGGCTTGATGTCCGCACGCGGCGCGGCTGGAACTTGCAGTGGAAGCGTTTGGTGGGCAAATCGGGCAGCCGGCTTTCCATGCCACAGATCGATTTCCGCCGGGAGATGGTTCTGATTGCCACGATGGGGGCACAGCCTTCAGGCGGCTACCGCGTGGAGATTGAAAAGCTCATCGAAAGACCCAAGGACATCCAGGCGATAGTGCGCCATTTATCCCCCGGACCCAGATGTGGGGCGATTGCGGTGATCACCCATCCGATGGACATGGTTCGCATCCAGGCGTCGCACAAGCCGGTGCATTGGGTAGTCATCGAGCAGTCGATCGACTGTCCGTGACGACGCTCCTCACTCCTCCTCCTCATCCTCATAGCCCACCAGATTCAGCTCGCGCGCCTTGATCTGGCGGGTCATGCACCAGTGCATCAGCGCATCCTCGCGGCCGTGGGTGATCCATACTTCCCTCGGCGCGACCTCGCGGATGGTCTGGGTCAGCTCGTCCCAGTCGGCATGATCCGAAATGACTAGCGGCAGCTCGACATTGCGCTGCCGCGCGCGCTGCCGCACCCGCATCCAGCCCGATGCCATCGCCGTCACCGGATCGGGCAGCCTCCGCGACCAGCGGTCGTTGAGCGCGCTTGGCGGGCAGATGATGATCCGGCCGACCAGCTCATCCTTCGCCGCACCCGCCACCGGCCGCATCTCGCCGAGCGGCACGCCAAGTTCCTCGTAGAGCCGGCACAGCCGCTCCATCGCGCCATGGTAATAGATCGGCTGGTCATGCCCGCGCGCCCTTAGCTCGGCGATCACCCGCTGCGCCTTGCCCAGCGCATAAGCGCCGACCAGCACGCACCGCCCCGGCTCATGCTGGAGCCGATGGAGCAATCGGTCGATCTCAGCGCCGGTATCGGGGTGGCGGAACACCGGCAGGCCGAACGTCGCCTCGGTGATGAAGATGTCGCACGGCGTCACCACGAACGGCGCGCAGGTCGGGTCCGGGCGGCGCTTGTAATCGCCCGACACCACCACCCGCTCGCCCTGATAATCGAGGATGATCTGCGCCGACCCCAGCACATGCCCGGCGGGGACGAAGCTCACATCGACCTCGCCGATCCGCATCGCCTCGCCATAGGCCACGCAGTGCGCATTCTGCTGCCCGTAGCGCACGTCCATGATCGCCAGCGTCTCCGGCGTCCCCCACACCGCGCCGTGCCCGCCGCGCGCATGGTCGGCATGGCCGTGGGTAACCAGCGCGCGCTCCTTGGGCTGCGAGGGATCGACCCACGCG
>JALYQH010000033.1 GCA_030855945.1 Pseudomonadota bacterium
CCGGGGTGATGTCCGCCGCACCCGTGGTGTCGCCCTCGCCGGCGTCAGGGCGCTTGCCGAACACTTCGTCGATGATCCCAAACTCCTTGGCCTCGTCGGCCTCGAGGAATTTGTCGCGGTCCATCGCCTTCTCGATCGTCTCGATCGGCTTGCCGGTATATTTGGCGTAGAGCGAATTGAGGCGGCTGCGCATGCGCAAAATCTCGCGCGCCTGGATTTCGATGTCCGCGGCCATGCCCTGGGCCCCGCCCGACGGCTGGTGGACCATGATCCGGCTGTTGGTCAGCGCGACTCGCATCCCCGGCTCACCCGCGGCGAGCAGGAAGCTGCCCATCGACGCGGCCTGGCCGATGCACACCGTGCCGACCTTGGGACGGATATATTGCATCGTGTCGTGGATCGCGAGGCCGGCCGTCACCACGCCGCCCGGCGAGTTGATGTACATGAAGATGTCCTTCTTCGGATTTTCCGATTCGAGGAACAGCAATTGGGCGGTGATCACCGCCGCCATATGATCCTCGACCCCGCCGGTGATGAAGATGATCCGCTCGCGTAGCAGCCGCGAATAAATGTCGAAGCTGCGTTCGCCCCGGTTCGATTGCTCGATGACGATGGGAACGAGGCCGGAGACGATGTCGAGATGATCCATGGGAAAGCGCGATCCTTGTTGGTGGCTGGCGCCCTACATCGGGCGGAAGCGGCGAAGGTTCAACCCTCGACCGCGCGGGCGCCCGGCGCGGGGTGCGACAGATAGGCGAGCCGGCGCATTTCACGGCGGCCGCGGGTGACCGTGTCGAGGATCAGGCCGGCGAAGAAGCAGAGTACCGCGACGATGACCATTCCGGTGACGAGGATCGCGGTCGGGACACGCGGCACCAGCCCGGTGTCGACATAAGTGATGACCAGCGGGACCGCCGTAACGATCGCCGCGAGCAGGAACAGCGCGCCGATCCCCCCGTAGAACAGCACCGGTCGCTCGACCCGATAGAGCGTGCCGATGGTCTTCAATATGCGCCAGCCGTCGCGGTAGGTCGACAGCTTCGACGCCGATCCCTCGGGCCGCGCGCCATATGCCGTGGCAACCTCCCCGACCGGCATCTTCAGCTCCAATGCGTGGACGCTGATCTCGGTCTCGATCTCGAAGCCTTCGGACAGCACCGGGAAGCTTTTGACGAAGCGCCGTGAAAAGACGCGATAGCCTGAGAAAATGTCGGTGAAGCTGCGCCCGAACAGCCGCGCCAGCAGCCCGGTGAAGAGGCGGTTGCCGAGGACATGGCCGCCGCGATAGGCGTCGACCACCTCATGCTGGCGAGTCCCCACGACCATGTCGAGCTGCTCGTCGACCAGCATTCGCACCATTTCCGGGGCCGCCTTGGGATCGTAGGTCAGATCGCCGTCGGCCATGACATAGACGTCCGCGTCGACGTCGGCGAACATCCGGCGCACGACATGACCCTTGCCCTGTTGGCGCTCGGTCCGAACCGTAGCACCGGCGCGGCGCGCAATCTCGGCGGTGCGGTCGCGGCTATTATTGTCGTAGACGTGAATGGCGGCCCCGGGGAGCGCGACACGGAAGCCGGCGATCGTCTCGGCGATCGCGGCTTCCTCATTGTAGCAAGGCAGCACGACGGCGACCCGCAGTGATGTAGTCATCATTCAAGCCCCCAAACACCGTTCGGGCTGAGCTCGTCGAGCCTGCCCTTTTCCTCACAGTAGAGAAGAACAGTCCTTCGACAAGCTCAGGACGAACGGATGTCCGGGGGACATCCGTGAGCCTGAGCTTAGGACGAACGGATTATTTGGCCTTGGCGGGGGCCTTCTTGGTCGGAGCCTTCTTCGACTCAACCTTGGCGTCGGTCGGCTTGGCCCCGGCGGCATCCTTCACCGGCTTGGCCGGCTTGGGCTTGTCGGCCTTGGTGTCCATCTGAGCAGCCGCTTTCTTGGTAGCCGGCTTCTTCGCCGCGGCCTTCTTGGCCGGCTTGTCGCCATGGTCGTGGCCGCAGTCGGGGCCGTGGACGTGCGTCTCTTCGCTCTCGAGGTCCGCCTCGAGTTCCTCGCGAGCCACGACACGCTCGCTGATGTCGGCCTTGGCGAACAAGAAGTCGACGACCTTATCCTCGTAGAGCGGCGCGCGGAGCTGGGCGGCGGCCATCGGGTCCTGCTGGACGTACTGGATGAAGCGCTCGCGGTCCTTGGGCTGATACTGCGAAGCGGCCTGGCCGATCAGCCGGTTCATTTCCTGGCTGCTGATGTCGATGCCGTTGGCGGCGCCAATGTCCGAAAGCAGCAGTCCAAGCCGAACGCGGCGCACCGCGATTCCACGATAATCCTCGGCTTCGCTCTCGATTTCCTTGAGCGCGGCGGCGGGATCTTCGTCATGGCTCGCCTCATGGCGAAGCTGGGCCATGATATTCTCATATTCGGCGTCAACCATCGACGGCGGCACGTCGAAGTCATGGCTTTCGGCGAGCTGGTCGAGCAAGCGGCGCTTCATGTGCGTGCGCGTGAGGTTGTTGAGCTCCTGGCTCTGCTGGTCGCGGATCAGCCCCTTCAACTGCTCGAGGTCCTTGAGGCCGAGCTGCTTCGCGAGCGCATCGTCGATCTTGCTTTCAGCCCCGATCTTGACCGCCTTGACGGTGATATCGAACGTCGCCGGTTTGCCCTTCAGCGCTTCGGTCGCATAATCGGCCGGAAAGGTGACGTTGAGCGTGCGCTCGTCGCCCAGCTTGACCCCGATCATCTGGTCCTCGAAGCCGGGGATCAGGCTGCCCGATCCGATCACCACTGGCATGTCGCTTCCGGTCCCGCCCTCGAACGCGACGCCGTCGATCTTGCCGATAAAATCGATCACGACCTGATCGCCGGTCGCGGCCTTGTGACCCTTCTTGGCGTCCTCATAGCTCTTCTGCGATTCGGCGAGCTGGGCGATTTGCGTATCGACCGCCGCTTCGTCGCCCTCGACCGTCAGCCGCTCGAGCTTGAGCCCGTCGATCTTCGGCTTGGGGACGTCGGGGAGCGTCTCGAGACTGACTCGGACTTCGGCGTCCTTGCCCGCCTGATAGCCGTCGTCGAGCTCGACCTGCGGCTGCATCGCCGGGCGTAATTTCTTGTCGGCGAGCAGCTTCTGGACGCTTTGCTGGACGGTCGTGTTGAGCGCCTCGGCGTGCAGGCTTTCGCCGTGCATCTTGCGGATCAGGTTCGGCGGCACCTTGCCGGGGCGGAAGCCGGGCATCTTGATCTGCGGCGCGATGCGCTTGATCTCGCCGTCGACGCGCGCGTCGATGTCCTTCGCGGGGATGGTGAGCGTATAGGCCCGCTTGAGGCCCGCATTTTCCGTCTCGACGGTCTTCATCAGTTTATAAATCCCACACTAATATGTTGCGGATCGCGGGGTGATCCCGGTGCTCGCCTGTCCCCCGGACTGGCTGCGCGCCGGGATGGTGCGGGCGAAGGGACTCGAACCCCCACATCTTGCGATACTGGTACCTAAAACCAGCGCGTCTACCAATTCCGCCACGCCCGCGCGGACGCTCTTCGAAGTGCGCGGCCTATAGCAAGGATCGC